>CAYTXE010000026.1:0-24095 GCA_964441045.1 uncultured Candidatus Brevefilum sp. | reverse complement strand
TCTTCAACCACCATAGGTTCCCCATCACCCCACATATCGTCATATATCAATATGTTCACATCTTCCAGCCAGTCATCAAATGACATCGCTGGTTCGGGTTCCTGTTCAGGTTCCTCTGTTTGAACCGGCTCTTCAGCAGTTGGTTGTTCAACAACCTGACTGGTATAAGTCGGATAAGGTGTATAGGTTGGTTGCTGAGCTGGTTGTTCCTGGACGACAGCTGGAGGCTGCGCCTGCTGTCCCTGGGACTGGTTCATCGCCAGACTGGTCTGCTGTATCGCCAATGCTACCCGGGTGCTCTCTAACCCACTATCCTGTGCAGGAAAAAGCATGCCGCAGGAAGTTAGGAGCATGCCAAAGATCAACAACAATGTTGTTCCCAAAAATATTCGTTTCACTTAGTCCTCCTTCTCACTGATATTTGGACCCCTCACCAAAAATTATCTGATACCCTAATGTATCATGAAATGCTGTTAGAATCAAGCTTCACCAGCAATAACTCTTGTTGGGTTTCTTTATTTAGCTTTTGATCTTGGAAAAATAACTGTGATCACATCAACAAACAAGAAACGAATCTTTATCTATCTGGCATTTGCCTTCGGTATCTCCTGGACAACCGGATTGGTCATTTTCCTGACCGGCGGTCTGGAAAACAGTCCAAGCCTTTCAATCGCTGGTGTTCAGGTTACCCTGGCACATATTTTACTGGCCACAATGTATATGTTCGGTCCTGCTATCGCCAATATAATCACACGCATCCTGACCAAAGAAGGGAAAGAAAACCTGCTCATGCAGCCAAAATTTGACTACCAAAGATGGAAAATGTATCTCGCAGGATGGTTCCTGCCCGGTATTCTGACCATCATTGGGATGGTTGTTTATTTCCTCCTTTTTCCCGGGCAGTATGACTCAGGGCTTACAATGCTGAGAGATCAAATCAGCCAATCGGGAAGCATGAATAAGTTAAATCCCTGGTTCATTGTCATCGTACAAACCTTGCAGGCCATGTTACTCTCGCCTTTATTGAACGCCATCCCAACTTTTGGGGAAGAGTTCGGCTGGCGCGGATACCTCCAGCCCAAACTTATGCCTCTTGGGGGTCGGAAAGCAGTCCTGCTGACAGGTATCTTGTGGGGTGTCTGGCATTGGCCAATCATTCTGATGGGGCATAACTACGGGAGTGATTACTTCGGTGCCCCGTTCCTGGGTCCGCTTGGCATGGTCTGGTTCACGGTTTCCCTCAGTATCATTTTCGGTTGGGTTACCATCAAGGCAGCTAATGTCTGGCCGGCTGTGATTGCACATGGGGCGATCAATGGTATTGCCGGGATCAGCCTTTTATTCGTCCAGGGTAATCCTGATCCGTTGTTAGGTCCGACACCCGTTGGATTGATTGGCGGCATGGGATTGACAATAGCCGCCCTGATAATCTTCTTGATTCCAAACACGTTTAGGCGAGAAAGTTAAATCCTTAAACAAAAAAATCCCGCAGTTCTCTTTCGAATACTGCGGGATTCATCAGATCATTAAAATTCCTTTTCTCAACACGCACAGGGGAAGAAAGTCACATCCGCAAAGACCTCAGTACGCTCGAGTCCATCATTGGAGATGATCTGGAACTCAAACCAGGACTCACCCATCATAGGTGGATAGAAGAAATTATTGGTACCGTTCCAGGTATCCGCATCAAATGTATATGTCCGTTCATTCCCACCCGCTCGCTGCATATCAACAACCTCCCAGGCGAGTTTGTTGTCGTTTGCTTTCTCGTGTAACCGCCAGAACAAAGCCGCACCACGATCAACATCACTCATTTCAACTGTAATCGTCAAAGTCGTTGGACCATCCCCCGGCACACAGTGAAATTCCAAGCGGTCAACAGTGACGTTCAAGAATAATACTTCCTGGGTTGCTGTCTGAGTTATGGTTGGTGTGTGTGTTGATGTGAGTGTCATTGTTGCGGTTGCTGGCACACTCTGCGGCTGTTCTGGCTGCTGAGGTGCCTGCTGTGTGTAAGTAGGATATGGGGTATAGGTGGGTGGGGCAGCATCTTGCTCCCCGGCGGGAGGTTGTGCCGGCGGATTCTGTCCTTGAGCAAGGTCGGTTTGCTGCACCGCAAGTGCAACTTGAGTTTGATCAAGGGATGGGTCACTGCCCGTACTCGTCCCACAAGCGATTGAAACGACCGCAAAGAAAATGATCACAAAGCCAAAGGGAAATAATCTTTTCATTCTTTTCTCCTCGTTATCAATAAAACCTCAGAGCCCCCAGATCGAGAGCCTACCCTGAGTAATGAGATTTTTGAACTATATTCAAGCAGGATTCATGCTTGTTGTCTTTTACATTTTATCGCATTTTTTGTACAGGTAAGCACTTCATATGAAATATCATGCACTGTGGATCACTTCCTCGAGATGCGTGAGTATCTGCGCTGGTTGTCTTGTTGAAAAGGAAATATCTAATACCGGTCCAATTTTATTTTTGAAACTAATCACTACTCTGAGATGCTCGAGGAAATTGAAGGAGGCTCGGTAACGCCCATGTACAAACATGAAATGCACTCCGGCACCACCCATCCGCATCAGCCAGGGTATGTCATCATCCAGCTGATAATGGGCGATGTTTGTCAGGGGAATCCGCCAGGAGAAAATGCCGAATTTTAGCCTTAAGCAAACTAAATTTAGTTGAATATCAAGCGCCCTGTAATTTATTGTATAAAACAGGAACAAACAAGCCGGGACCAGCACCAGTACAGCTGCCCAATCCATACTTGCAGCAAGCAGCCGCCAGGAAAACAGAAATAAGAACAGGATCGTGAGCATCACGAACAGTGTGGTTGTTCTGTTTGATATAACTTTCTCACGATAAACAAGACCGCTATGCATTTACATCACCAGCCCGGTTATATTCACGCAACTCAAAGGGAGGCATGACTAGGACTGCCAGCAACAATGATTCTGTTATCCGGATTTCCCACCTTAATAAAGGGAAATCGCCCAAAAAAGTCTGTCTGCTTCCGATTATTTTCCTGGTCAGACCAAAACCATTTTCCCCTTCAAAGGTTAAGGACAGGGGTGGAAAGTCACATCAGCAAATACTTCCGTCCGGTCCACACCATCATTGGAGATGATCTGGAACTCAAACCAGGACTCACCAATCGCGGGGTAACCAAAATTGGCTGTCCCTCCCGGGATGTCTGCGTCAAATGTATAAGTTCGTTTGTTCCCCCCAGCCCTGACCATGTCCTCGAGAGTCCAATCCATTTTGTAATCGGTTGCTTTTTCATGCAGCCGCCAGAATAAAGCTGCTCCCCGGTCAACATCGCTCATCTCCACGGTGATGGTCAATGTTGTTGGGTAGCCCATTAAATGACAGGCAAATTCAATGTTATCTTTCGTGACATCCAAGAAAAGCAATCCTTGTGTTGCTGTCTGCGTGACTGTCGGTGTGATGGTTACTGTTGGGGTGGCTTCCTGCGGCTGCTCTTCTTGCGGTGGGGCTTGCTGGGTATAGGTGGGATACATTGTATAAGTTGGTTGAACAGGGACGTCAACCTGGGGTTGTTGCGGTTCCACCTGAGGGCTTTGTCCCTGTGCAATGCTGGTCTGCATAACGGCGAGGGCTACCTTGGTTGCATCCAGTGACGGATCCCCCCCATTGATCAAACCGCAGGCAGTGAGAAAAACAACAACAATTCCAATACATATACTGATGGGAATTAACTTTTTCATGGTCTTCTCCTCTTTATCCTTAGAATTTACAATTCTCCAAATTCAGTTTAATACCTGAACTGATCTTTTTTCGCATCGATGATCAAACCACTTCTGTTGATCATTATCACGGTATTGTAAAGTAACGGACATATTCCCCGGTTTGATCCCTATTAGAAGTAAACGCACCTGGGTTAAAGGCAATCACCGGGTTGGCTATACCTTTTGGTAGGCTGATAATCGTCCAGCCTTCAAGTGTGGCACCAGGAAAAACAACTGAATTGATCCACTTAAAATCAGATTGCATGGGGTATCTGATTCTTCCCCGATAGGTATTCCCATCAACCTCAATATAAAAATTTCCATCATAGACTGAAACTGGCAAATCCTCTTCCCCAAAATAATGGACCACCACTTCAACTAAGGCATATTCGTCGCCTTCCTCAGGGCCCGAATAATTTGGGCTATCTTGTTTGAGCAAAGTTAAGGCTTCCTCTCCCCGCATCGAAGAAAGCACCGTAATATCCCAGCCCGGCATTACCATTAATTCGCCAATAGAAGCGGGTTGATCCATGCTGACGCCCACATCGTTAGGAATTTGTTCAAACATCGCACCTGATGGAACGATCGAAGCGTCAGCTTCCAGTTCAAAGTAATGGATGATGCGTGGTTCTTCATAACGATCTAAGTCATAAATAAGCATCAGATTTTCTTCAGTGATCGGGATGCGCGCGTCAATCCACCCTTCCACAGCATCAGCAGTGAACATATCCTCGTATAAGAATTCCGGTGCTGGCCAGCCATCCAAATAATCACGAAACTGGATATGGCTGCTGCCAGTGATATACATTTCACTGATCCCTATAGAATGGGCATTCCCGTCCATATTGGTACAGCGGAGGAACACCTTTGCCAGGGCGTATTCATACCCCTCAGGGGGCGGATCAAATTTCCGATCACCCCCATTAACAACCGCTTCTGCAGCCTCCCCCCGCAAGAATTCCAACACCTGGATATCCCATCCAGGGACAGAAGTCAGGGTGCCCAGCGGAATGGGCTGCGATCGGCTCATACTCACTTCAATCCCCTCTGGTTCCACCTGGTCGGGTTGAGTTCCCTCGTGCTCTTCAGCATCTTCTATCGCGATGCTGTCTTCCTCCTGGTTTTTTGTTTCTTCAGAAGCAGGGTTGATTTCGCCCATACTTTCAGCATCTTCAGGACCTGCGCTGTTTTCCTGTTCAGAACCAACCCGTCCAAAAAGGCTGCATGAGATAGTTGCCAACAAAACGATCACTATGAGAAATAATATGCGGTGCTTCTTTAGGATATCTAACATCACTAGCTCCCATTCACCGTGGATGACAATCTAAGGTATTTTAAGTAAATAAAACCAATTATAAATTTTTTACTGTAATTTTCAGCAGCAATTAAGGAAGGACATCAATATACCTTTAGTATAATCTAAGTTGGAGATTTTCACACGATATATTGGAGAAATCTCAGATCAAATTATGCCCCTGAACATTGAAGCTATAATATACTAACAAAAATCGATTTCTGCGGAGGTGTCCTATGAATACTCGAGTTTCTCGAATAATTCCTTTCTTAGCGCTATTATCTCTTGCGTTCTCTGCATCCCAATGTGATGCTGGTGTCTATCGTTTTGATGAAGCTGCGGATTATTCAGAAGCAGAAATTGCAATTATGCTGCAATTAGAAAATGGGGTTTTCCAAACAGAAAAAGACGAAATAAAAGTAAATAATTGTCCCGGTTATGAACACCCAACAAATAAGGAAGAATTGTTTGAATTCCGCGATAATCGGTTGATTGTAACTAGCGGATCAGAGAAACAATATTATGATAGGGATTCTTCGGGGAGATACTGTAAGAAACCAAGTAAGAATGAACAAGTATGCATATCAGAATTGAAAGAAGACTCTTATAGGATTACTGCATATTATAGACCCCTCGAAAATGAACCTTGGGAAACCTGTTTTGAAGCCAACCATACTTTTTCTAATATTGACAAACAAGCCTCTGAAAACCCGGTTGATGAACCACCAACCACCGAGGAAGGAGCAGGAGCTACAGGTTCAACCATTTTCCAAGATTGGTATGGCCCTGCCTGTCCGGAGATGGAAGGCACCTTCCCTTATGAATGGGAAGTTCATTTGATACGAATTCCTGAAACTGGTGTAATTAGAGGGTCAATTAAATTCCATAACTGCCCTGGCGGCGGCAGAGTGCTTTACACCGTCACTGGTACCAAAGCCGATGATAACCTGGTGCAACTGCAGGGCACCAAGAAAACGGGCGGCGGTGATCTCTACAATGACAGCCCAGACATGAAATCCTTTACTTTGGATCTAACATCAGGGACTATTATCGAATAGTTTAGTTACTTTTCCAGCCATTTTTCCCCATCAGCGGCACAAAAACCACGGGAATATTCGATTTTCGATGATACTTCTCACCAGACCTGTCCCAAACCTCCAGGGTTTGCGAAAAGCGACTCCCTACAGGGATAACAAGCCGACCGCCATCTGCTAATTGATTCAATAATGGATCAGGAACAGACGGTGCAGCTGCCGCCACCAGGATGCGGTCGTAGGGTGCCATAGATTCCAAGCCCTGGGTACCATCCCCCACATGAACTGTGACATTGTTAAAACCCAGTGCCGCAAGCCGTTCTGTTGCTGATGCAGCAAGTTCAGGATGACGTTCAATCGAATGAACCTCTGCTGCCAGCATACCCAATATCGCTGCCTGATAGCCGGACCCTGTCCCCACATCCAAAACACGATGATCTGACTTTACATCCAGCAGCTCCGTCATCAACGCCACGATATAGGGCTGTGAAATGGTTTGACCGCAACCAATCCGGATTGGTCCATCAGCATATGCCCAATCCCGTGCCCCAGCGGGTAAAAACAGATGTCGGGGAACGGATCGCGTCGCCGACAATACCCGCTGGTCTTTTATCCCCCTGCGAGCTATCTGGGTCTTAACCATCCTTTCGCGCTCAATCTGGTAGGATTTCATTTTGTCCCTCTTTCAGCAGCTGTTTGGCAATTTGCCGGTCAACCTTTCCCATTGGGTAAGTTGATAGGTCCTGAAAACGCACCCACTCCAAACGATCACTGACCAGGTTTTGTGGTTGTTCATCATCAGCCATATCACACAAAAAGGCATGCAGCGTAATCTTGAAGTGTGTGTAGGCGTGCTTATATTTCCCAAAGGGTGCACCAACATGGATCGTCACCCCCAATTCTTCCATGATCTCCCGCTTCAGGCAAGCTTCCAAATCAGCGTCCCCTTTTTCCAACGTTCCACCCGGAAATTCCCACATCCCACCCAAAAGGCTTTTGGTTGGACGCTGTGCCAGCAGTACTTTGCCATCTCGCTGGATGACAGCGGCTGTCACGATAAGGTGAGGTGGCTTCTTGCGCGGCTGCTTTACAGGTCTTTCACTCTGAAGGTTCAATGCTTTTGCCAGGCAATAAGTCGCGACCGGGCAGTCATCGCACTTTGGATCCTTTGGTGTACAAATCACTGATCCAAGGTCCATCAGCGCCTGGTTGTAGCTGCTGGCCTGACAAGGTGGCAGGTTTTCATTTGCGATTGACCAAAAAACCTTCTCGCCCTCCCTGCTCCCTGCTGGCTCCTGCACGTCAAACACACGTGCCAGCACCCGTCGGATATTGCCATCCACAGCAGCGGCATCAACTTCAAAAACAATCGAGGCAATGGCTGCAGCCGTATAGGGACCAATGCCAGGTAATTCCTGTAAATCTTGTGGGGTTTGTGGCAACTGTCCATCCATCTCATCCATTATGATTCTGGCTGCCCGAAGCAAGTTGCGTGCCCTGCTGTAGTACCCCAACCCCTCCCAGGCTGAGAGGACTTCTTGCTCTGAGGCGTTTGCCAACGAAACAATATCGGGGAAACGGACCATCCATTTTTCATAATAGGGGAGCATGGTGTCTACCTGCGTTTGTTGGAGCATCACCTCCGAAACCCAGGTTCGGTATGGGGATTGCTCAGAACGCCAGGGTAATTCCCTGGCGTTCTGCTCATACCACTTCAATAGATAACCCGCAAAAGACATTAAAACTGGAAACCTCCCTGGAGAGGGGCTAATTTGATTTCATAATTTTGCACAAAATCCAAAAGCTGGTCATTTAATTTCTGCCACGCCTCAGATGTAATGATCTTCCAAGCTTTATCTTGTCCAGGGACAATCGCACCGACCAGGATTTGGGGATGGTCTCCGTAAATCGTCACCCAGGCGTCACTCAACGCCATACCGAGTTTTTGAACACCCGGCATAAAACGACGCACCACGAATTCGAAATATTCCTGTTCTCGTCCAGGGATGATATCCCAGGACATGATTACCTTCACATTCATCATCGTCTCTTTACACTCGGTAAATGCACCAGTAAATCACAGCCTCTTATCAAGCACGATGACACGGATCTCATCAGGGAGGGACTTCCGACTGGTAAATTTGATGGTCTCTTCAGTCTCGACTTCATTCAATCCCATTTCCTTAAGAAATTTTGAGAGTGGATCCAATTTGATCAAGGACTCCCGCATCCCGTAATGCATGGGAATGACAATACTCGGTTCAAGCAAACTGATTACTTCTGCTGCTTTTGCGGCGTTAAGACTGGTCATTCCACCGACCGGGATGAGAGCAATATTTACTTCCCCAAGCCCTTCAACCTCTGTCTGGCTGGGGACATTGTTCAACTCACCAAGATGTACAATTGATAAACCATTATATTCAAAAACATAAATCGTATTACGAAGCTCATCCGGGTTCTTTTTCTTGCTCTTGCCGTCGATCAACAAGCCAGTCACAAAAACACCACCCACTTCATACTCACCGGGACCGGTGATTTCCAACGCAGCGCCGCGAACAGCCTTTACATGGTTGTGGGCTGGCTTATCGCAGCTAACGGTCACCACATCAGCGCGCAGCTTTCCCGGATCATGCCCAACAACTTCTGGGTCATAAGGATCCGTCACCACCGAAGCCATACCACGTTCTGTTATTCGAAAACAAGAATGTCCGTACCAGGTAATTTCCATGCGACCTCCAATATTGATATAATGAATTATACAACGTCCTGGCAAATTTCTCTCAGAGAAAACACCTAAGATTCTCTTGGGCATCTTAGTGATTTTATTTGTAAAATTGAATATATCAACTATCCAATATTAGTAAAGGAGAATTTGTGATGTTTGAGAACATTGCTGGTACAACCATTTTCTTGTTGTGTGGAGTTGGCTTTGTCGTTTTTGTATTGCTGTTCCTATTAATGCGTTCTATCAAGGTTATCCCTGAATATGAGCGCGGCGTGGTGTTCACACTGGGAAAATTCACCGGCATCCGAAAACCTGGCCTAACCCTATTGATTCCTGTCATTCAGATCATGAGCCGTGTTGACATGCGCCTGGCTACTGCAGAGATACCGCGCCAGGAGGTTATGACCAAAGATAATATCCCCATGCTTGTGAATGCGGTGGTTTACTTCAAGGTTATCGATCCGGAAGCGGTGATCATCAAAATTGAAGATTATATCTTCGCTATCCGACAATATACCCAGGCAGCATTGCGGGATGTGATTGGCAACAATGAGATGGATTCTGTCCTGATGGAACGCCTCCAGATTGCTGAAGCGATCCGTGAGATCGTCGATGCTGAGACCAGTGATTGGGGCGTTGATATAGAATCCATCAAGATCCAGGAGCTGGAACTCCCGGCTGAGATGAAACGGGCTATGGCTCGGCAGGCAGAAGCCGAACGTGAACGCCGTGCCATCATTATTGCTTCAAAGGGTGAATTGGAAGCCTCCAAGAATCTCCGGGCTGCTGCTGAGGAACTGTCTTTATCCCCTGGTGCCCTGCACCTGCGTACCTTACAGACCATCCGCGACATTTCGTCTGACCCATCAGAAAAAATAGTCTTGTTCATGCCCTCTGATTTATCCAACCTGGCAAATATCATCACCCGTAAGAAAGAAGCCTAAACGTGGCCACCCTTGATAATAACGTCCGCTATCTGCAGATCGCGTTCAACTACGATCTGGGTATGGCTCTCCAGATGCTGCGGTTTATACCGCAAAGCGATCGCATCCTGATCGAAGCCGGGACGCCTTTTATTAAATTATCCGGGATGGACGGCGTACGTGCAATCCGCCGGAGGTGGCGTGGTCATATAGTCGCTGATATGAAGGTCCTGGATGGTGCCCTGGGGGAAGTGGATATGGCCTACCAGGCTGGCGCAACAGCTATCACCGTCCTGGGAAATGCGCCACCCGAAACCCTCAACCTGTTCATCGAACGATGTGATCAACTGAATATGCTCTCTATGATCGATCTCCTGGGCACGGAAGATCCTCTGGATGTTCTGCGGCCGTTGAAACATCCCCCCGACATTGTCGTGATCCACCGCGGCCGTGATGAAGAGAACACACGGGGCAAGATGATCCGCTATCGTCAAATCAACCGCATTCGCAGTAAATATGACGTGTTGATCTCTGCAGCAGGCGGGGTTGATCTTCGTGAAGCCCGAAGTGCAATCTTTAATGGTGCCACTATCGTGGTTGCAAATATCGTTCGTCCTCATGACGGATGGGCGGGCATCAAAACCACAGGCGATATTACGGCGATCTCCAATAAATTCCTGGAGACCATCTCATAGGATAATCGCGCAGAAAGATCCCGGGATTTTTAATCAATTTCCGGGATCTTTCACTTCATACATTTTGTCTAAAAACCTTCAAGATAGCTCATATCCACGATCCCCCTTGATAGACCAGATATTCGCTGCAGCAAGGCCAGCCGATTTTCCCTGGCAGCGTCCTCCTCCACCATGACCAGCACCTCATCAAAGAAACGATTGATGACCGGCACCATTGGCAGAAAAGCCTTCAACATGCCTTCCACCGTCTTCAATTCAGCGAGGTCAGCTTCCGCATTAACCAGTGCGGTGTAAAGTGAACACTCCGATTCCGTTTCAAACAACTTTTCATCAACGTGGAAAACCTCTGCCTGGTCGCGAGTGATCCGTACACATCGGCTGTAGGCAGGCAGGATCTCATGCCAATCTTCCCGAGCTACCCAATTTGTGAGCGCCTGCACATCCTTGAGCGCACCATATGGGTTCTGTGCCTGCTGAGCCAGAACAGCGTCAACAACATCATAACGAAAACCTGATTCCCGCAGCATTCCCCGCAATCGACCTTGAATAAACTCAAAGCATGATGCCAGGTCCTCCTCGGAAACGTCCAGGTCATAGCCACGTGCGGCTTCTGCAAGACCCCAGTATAAATCAAAATGGCACTTCCATTCCATTAGATTTTGACATATCCCCAGTGCAGCCCTTCGCTGTGCAAATGGGTCCTTGGTACCTGTTGGGGCTAGACCCACGGCGAACAAACCTATTAAAGAATCCAAACGGTCTGCCAGACTGAGAACAAGGCCGGGCTTTGATTGCGGACTACGGTCACCTGCAAAACGAGGAAGATAATGTTCATAAATCGCCTTTGCCACGGCTGGTTCCTCCCCACAATGCAGTGCATAATATCGCCCCATGGTCCCCTGTAAGGATGTCATCTCAACCACCATATTGGTCGCAAGATCTGCCTTGCATAATTCCGCAGCCCTTCCAGTGGTTTGCATTTCAGTTTTAGTAAGCATCAGCCTGTCGCCTATCGGATTAACCAAATTGGCAATTCGGTGTGTTTTATCAAGGAAAGACCCCAATTTAATCTGGAAAGTCAGAGCCGACAGCTCCGGTACAAAGTCTTTCAATGGATGTTTTAAGTCTTTCTTAATGAAGAATGCGGCATCATAAAATCGCGCCAGGATGACCTGCTCATTCCCATCAACGACATTATCTAAATACTCTTCTCCACCATTGCGGACGCCCACAAAATAGGGCATCAATTTGCCATTTTTATCCTCAATCACAAAATATCGTTGGTGTTTCTTCATCACTGAGATGAGGACATCGGGCGGCAATTGCTCCAGGTAAGACTTATCGAAGGTCCCCCGAAACGCCGTCGGTTGCTCCACCAGGTGGGTGACTTCTTCTAATAATGCAGGATCATCGGGAATTTGTCCGCCGATTTCTCCAGCCAGTGCGTCAGCTTGACTCTTGATCTCAACCTGACGAGCCGCTGGGTCGAGAAGGATGCCTTGGGCTGATATCTTTTGTAAATAATCTTGTGGTGATTCCACATCGAAAACTTCAACGTCTGCAAAGCGGTATCCCCTGGTCCTGCGACCGCTGGCACAACCTGCGTATTCAAAAGGGATAACGCAATTATCGTGCAGCGAGAGCAACCATCGGATGGGGCGTGAAAATGCGACACCACTATCATTCCAGCGCATTGATTTTTTAAAACGAATAGCTGCGATCAGGCCCGGTAAGGCCTCACCAAGAACCTCTTGTGAAGATCGACCCGTAGTTTTTACCTGGGCTACGACATATTCACCGCCATCAATCCTGGCAACCTTGAGGTCAGCGACATCTATCCCTTTGCTGCGTGCAAAACCCTCTGCAGCACGAGTGGGCTCCCCTTCAGAGTTAAAAGCGCGGTCAGCGGGTGGTCCCTTAACCTCCATGGTCAGGTCTGGTTGTCGGGTGGCCAGGTCTTCCACAATTACAACAAGCCGCCGAGGGGTTCCCCACACCCTGATATGTCCATAGGCTAATCGTAATTGATCCAGTAATTTGGGGACATCCTTTTCCAATTGTGATAAAGCGCTGTTAAGGTCGGAGGGCGGTAATTCCTCTGTACCGACCTCTAACAGGAAAGGTGCTTTTACACCATCAATTTCACCAATATGAATTGCCTGCTTAGGAGACTTTTTCGTCTCCCCTTCACCCAGCCAGGGGAACTCAGCCTGCCGTCGCTGGTCAATATAGGCCTGGGCAACTCGACGGGCAAGCTCTCTTGTTCGACCAAAAAGTGCTTGCCGTTCCGTAACACCCACCGCACCACGTGCGTCCAATACATTAAAAGCATGGGAAGTTTTCAGCACATAATCATGCGCGGGCAAGACCAACCCGGCGTCGATGGCGCGCTGTGCCTCACGCTCATACATCTCATACAGCTTTCGCATGCTCTCCACATCTGCAAGATCAAAATAATAAGTGCTGTGTTCGCGTTCACCCATCAGGTTGACATCGCCATAGGTGCGCTCAGGACTCCACTGAATATCCTTGAAATGCCTGACGCCCTGCAGCGTCATGGCAATGCGTTCCAAGCCGTAAGTGAGCTCTACAGAAACGGGATCTAATTCCTGGCCACCACATTGCTGAAAATAAGTGAACTGCGTGATTTCCTGGCCATCCAACCACACTTCCCATCCCAACCCCCATGCACCGATGGCTGGCTGCTGCCAGTTATCCTCAACAAAACGAATATCATGTTTGTTCGGGTCAATCCCCAGTGCTTGCAGGGATTCTAAATAAACCTCCTGCGGATTTCCCGGATCAGGTTTGAGGATCACCTGGAATTGATAGAATTGGTGCAGTCGATTGGGATTATCACCATATCGACCGTCATCCGGACGAATGGACGGTTCAACATAGGCAACCTTCCAGGGCTCTGGGCCTAAAACGCGCAAAAAGGTCGCTGGGTTCATCGTGCCAGCCCCAACCTGGGAATAATATGGCTGCCAGATCAAACAGTCGCGTTCCGCCCAAAATTCTTGAAGCTTCAGTATGATCGCTTGAAAATCAAGGGAATTTTTCATAAATGCTGTTTCTCCGAGATATTAAACCAATGACGACAAATGCCAGATGGTTCCCTAACCACCTGCTTTTAACCGACATATTATACCACCTCCAGTATTTCGACCTGAGAAAAATCAACAATCTAAAAGGTGTTCAAACCTCAGTTCACCGATGGTCTCCTGACCATGGGGTGCCAAAATGACCGCAGGTCTCCATCGCGGGTCCCTACAGGAGGCTTCGCACTGAGGACACCAGCTCAATCAGGATTAATAACTCAATCAGGATTATTAAGTGAATATCAGTATCTAGCCAAAATAACTTTGCGATTGCCCCGCTCATCCTAAGGGATGCTTACTCTTGCTTTTAACCTCTCGCAAAAAATCAGGCGTGTTGAGCTTTCGTTCCAACAGGTAAGTTAAATAGTTTTCAATCAGGTCCGCCAAGCCAGCTTCAACCTGCTGCGGGATGATCACTTCCCCAATCTGCTGCCACTTTGAACGCTGCATATGACGGAAATAGCGCAGGATATCTTTGTTGATCTCCCAAGCTTCAGCGCGACGTTGACCGCACTTTGGACAGACCACCCCACCCCCTAACGGTGAAAAAAATTGTTCCTGTTCAACAACCGCTTTCCCACAATCAATACATTCGAAAAGTTGAGGCCTGAACCCAAGCAAATCCAGGAGGCGAATTTCATAATAATGCACCACGGTCTCAAGATTAGATCGATTTTCTAACCTGCTGAGCGTATTAGCAAGAAGTTTGAAAATCCCCACATTTTGACCTTCCTCATATGTGAAACGGTCCAGAACTTCCATGACATAGGCAGCATAGGCTATACGCTGTAAATCATCCCTCAATCCGATATAAGCGTCCACCGTCTCTGCCTGTGTAATGATATCCAGGTTGCGTCCCTTAGCGAGGAAAAGGTCAACTCGGGTAAAGGGTTCCAGGTGACCGGCTTTCCGCGATCGGATCTTGCGAATACCCTTGGCGATAGCGGTAATCTTTCCCTTCTCAAGGGTAAACAGCTTAATAATACGATCAGCTTCACCAAATTCTGTGTGTCCAATGACAATCGCCTGTGTACGGTAAGTGCGCATTTCCCTTGGAGACATCAATCAATCCTACCTCATATAAAAACCGCATGCTCGGAAACCCGCCATGCGTGTTTGTACTCAACATCCTTTATCTCTTTTCAGGATGCTTTAAGATCCGCTTCACCGAAGGCTTCCGGCAGCAGCGATCTCACTGTAAAAGTGTTTACCAGCTCCCCGGATACCTTAGCGACCAGAACGATGGTGTTCAATCCAAATTCGGCCATCACCTGACGGCAAGAACCACATGGTGTACCACCATTCTTGGTGACCACAGCGATGGCTTTGAAAGCCTTTTTTCCTTCCGACACGGCCTTAAAGATCGCCACACGTTCAGCACACATCGTTAAAGGATAGACTGCATTTTCCACATTAGCGCCATCAAAAATCTCGCCGGCTTCTGTCAGCACTGCTGCGCCTACTGGATAGTCCGAATAAGGCGCATACGCCCGATGCCAGGCATCCACAGCACGCTGGATCAATGTATCACGCATTTCATCTGTCAGCATCTTCGTCATCCTTCATTAGTTGATTAATACCTTCACGTTTTGCGCGTACCTTAGCGATTTGTCTCCCTACAACTTGATCAACAATAAGCGTTACTCCATCAGCAGTTAAGACTTCTCCCCCCGTGGGAACATCCCCTATCTCTCCGTATATGAACCCGCCAATGGTGTCTGCGTTATCCGTCGCGATATTTGTACCCATTATTTCATTAAACAATTCGAGATCAACACGTCCCAGGAAAACGACTTCATCATCACTCACCCTGGTATATGGCATCTCTTCGCTCTCATCATATTCATCCCGAATCTCCCCGATGATCTCCTCAACGATATCCTCGAGGGTCACAACACCTGCCACGCCGCCGTATTCATCCACGACAATTGCCATGTGCATGCTGCGTGCCTGCATTTCAGCTAATAATTCATCGGCTTTTTTCGCTTCGGGGATAAAATAAGCCAACCGTAGTAATTCCCGGTGGTTGGCGATCAAATCGTCATCAGCTTTGATATTCAAGAGGTCCTTTGCATACAGCAAACCGACTACATTGTCGACGGTATCCTGATATACAGGCACCCGGGAGTGTCCAGCGCGTTCAAATGTCGCCCGGGCTTCCCCAAGTGTGTTCCTGATATCCAAAGCCAGGACGTCAATCCGGGGCACCATGATATCCTTGGCAAGCGTATCGCCAAACTGGAAGATAGAATAGATCATTTCTCGCTCTCCCTTTTCAAGAGAGCCTTCAGGTTGGCCAACCTCTACCCAATTCTTAAAGTCTTCTTCTGTCATCGAGGAAAGGGTGACCTTATTGGCATTCGGTCCTAACAAGCCCATCATCAAGGTAGAAAGAGGGGTGAAAATGAAGTTGATGATTCTTGCTATTAATCGCAACCGGACCGCATTCTCTTCCGGTCCGCGCAAGACCAGGGCTTCCAACCCAAACTCAAACACTCCAAGTACAACCAGGATGATCATAAGGGACAGGATGTCCAACCATATGTTGTCAACCGCCCCATAGACGACCAACAAATACGAGACCAAACCTGCCAATATGAAATGGACAAAGATCACCGATAAGCGCAAGCCTGTTCGTAAACGCGGCTTTTCGATCACACTTACCGTGCGATCAACCGCAGCTTCACGACCCTCACGCAAATTTAATAAATATGGTAAACGCGCATGACTAAAGCTTGCTTTTACCGTAGTGACCAGCAAATCCAAGACAAAAAAGATTGCTGTCAAAATCCAGGCGATTGATTGATCAGTCACTTTTCTCCAGCTTACGTTTCTCTTTGGCAGGCACACCCATCACAAGTGTATCCTGCGGTACATCTCGTGTGACAACAGCCCCAGCGCCAGTTATGCTCCGGTCTCCGATTTTGACCGGTGCTACTAACATGGTGTCACTGCCAAGGAAGACGTCATCGCCTACCTCAGTGAGATTCTTCTTCTCTCCATCATAATTACAGGTGATTGTCCCTGCGCCGATGTTAACATTATTACCAATAATGGCATTGCCAATATATGAAAAATGTCCCATCTTCGTTCCTGCACCTAAACGCGAATCCTTTACTTCCCCAAAGTTACCCAGGTGCACACCTTTCTCGAGGATGGCACCTTTGCGTAAATGACAATAAGGCCCCATTGTGACAAAATCAGCGATTTCCGCGCCTTCAATAACTGAGTTAGATAAATGTACATGGTCTCCAATAACACTATCCATCACCGTTATATCCGGCCCAATCACACAATCCTCTCCAATCGTCGTTGCACCTCGTAAATGGGTATTTGGTTGGATCACTGTATCCTGACCAATACGCACATCCGGTTCAATATAGGTAACATCCGGGTTGATGATCGTAACACCTGCCAGCATCCATTTTTCATTGATCCGTTTTTGCATCACTTTCTGGGCGAAAGCCAAGTGAATGCGATTATTGGTCCCTATAGCCTCATTGGCATCTTCCAACACCAGCGAGTTGACAGAGAACCCCTGCTTGACGGCTAAACCAACCACATCCGTCAGGTAATACTCACCCTTTGGTGACATTGGGATCGCTTCCAGCGCTTTCCAGAGCCAATCAGCAGTAAAACAATAGGCACTCACATTATACTCACGAATAGCCAATTGCTCGGGTGTTGCATCTGCTTGCTCGACAATGGCAATTACATGCCCTAAGTCATCACGCACAACCCGGCCAAATCCACGCGCTTCTTCACCGATAAAGCTGGTCATGGTGACAGGGCTGTCAGATTCCTTATGCAGTGCAATCAGCGTTTCTAATGATGCTTTTTGCAAAAGCGGCATATCAGCAAAAGTGACCAATATTATATCCGCCTGGCCTTCAAGCAAAGACCTGGCAGAAGCCACAGCGTTCCCCGTCCCAAGCTGCTCTGCCTGGATCGCGAACTTAGCCTCCTCACCAATAAACTGGCGCACTTCATCCCCACCGTAACCAACAACGATAACCGGCTTTAAATCAACCAGGTCAATAACGGCTTTCAATGCATACCATACCATCGGTTTTCCAACCAGCGGGTGTAAAACTTTGGGGAGTTTGGAATGCATGCGGGTTCCCTCGCCTGCCGCCAATATGATTGATGCAATGCTCATTTTCTACAATCCTTTATTGAGATTCAAGCCACAAACCGCAGTCATCTACGCCATTTTAAAACAAAATACACCAACACTACATTGGACCTCTCCAAATGTTTGGCTCGTGCAATCTCTATCCGGGTTATTATCTTCTTTTGTACTCAAAGTGTTTGTATAAGGTGGCCGGGGCACCAGGATTCGAACCTGGATCAACGGATTCAAAGTCCGCTGTGCTGCCATTGCACCATGCCCCAGAATGATAGGATAGATTCTAACACATTTTAGACATATACCAAAATATTTTAGGTCTAAAGAGGGGGATTAAAAATTTATTTCCGATGATGGTTTCAAGCCAGAATTTTAATATTATTTGTTATATAAAAACCCCTGGTGCAGCGGCAGACCTGCCTTAGCCCCCCGAAGGGGGCAGTATCTGCCTTGGTAAAACACTTCAGGCAGGGCAATACTCTGACGAGTACAGGCCACCGGAGGGGCGCCCCTGTTATAATAACCACATGTGGCACAATATCAATTTACATCACCGTTTGTTAAAATAATTTTTTGGTCACAAAATACTAACCAAAATTCAACCGTTGCACTTATCATCATATCGTGAAATTATTGCTGCATTAAAACCCCACAGATCATTCCTGGAAAGGTTCAATTGATTAAACAATCCTCTTCACAAGTTAAACACAATTCCCTGCGAGAAAAAACACCCGCAGGGGAAAAGTCCGTTTAATCCTTATTACGATGCAGCTTGACGATAAAAGCCATCCCAATGAAACCAATAATGACACCTGCGACAGACAAAAGAAACGAAAGAAAATTAAGGAAAAGGGTAGACTCCAATACCTGCAGCACCATCAACAAAGGAAAAATAACCCCAAGAGTCACGAATATAAATCCTAAAAGGACGGTCTTCCAGGGACCCCAATGGTGCATTATTTATACAGCCAGCAGGCCACGTACTGGTCTTCCTTTGTCACAAAATAAGGCGGCACCTCTACATCACACAGTCCATCGATCTTGTAGGGGCAGCGTGGGTGAAACCGGCAGCCTTTTGGTGGATTGACCAGACTGGGCGGCTCACCAGGAGGAACATCACGGTAGTGCATGGCATTATTCGCATCTGGATCTGATGTCGCCTCCATCAACGCCTGAGAATAGGGGTGCTTGGGATCATGGACGATATTATCAATCAACGTCTTCTCAATCAATTGACCGGCATACATCACAAACACGCGTTCCGAGAAATACCGCACGGTTGAAAGGTCATGCGTAATGTAAATTACCGCCAGATTATGTTTTTCTTGCAAGGATTCCATCAACCGCAAGATCTCAACACGAACCGAGGCATCCAGCATGGAGACTGGCTCATCTGCAACGATCATTTTAGGTTCCAGGAGCATAGCACGCGCCAATACAATGCGCTGCTGCTGCCCACCGCTGAGCATATGCGGGAACTTTTCAAGAAAATCCCCTGGCGGACTCATTTTAACCTCTTCAAGAGCACTGAAAATGCGATCCCGTCTTTCCTGCTTGCTGGTGATCCCATTGATGATCATCGGTTCTTCTAGGATCCGTTGAATATTCATGAAGGGCGCTAAAGCACCGTAAGGATCCTGCTGCACATAGCCAATATATGAACGATAATTTTGTAAATGAGCACCTTTAAGGTCGCTGAGTGGGCTGCCCTCAAAATAGATTTCCCCTTCTGTCGGTCGATAAAGCGCCAGGATGCTCTTCATCAAGGTCGTTTTACCGCAACCGCTTTCACCGACGATGGCAATCGTCTCGCCATAATCCAGATCAAAATTCACACCGTCAACCGCATGAACGTAACCGGAAACGCCAAAGCCTAAACGCCTGAGCTCAAACCAAACCTTAAGATCTTGCACAGAAAGGAGTGAATTGTCACTACGCTTTTGGTACTCATCCATTTGAGATTGGGTTTCCTGTGATCCAATTTTTATCGTTTCGTTCGTCATTGTCTCTTCCTCAATTGGCATGCAGCCAGCATTTAACGGTCCGGCCATCTATATTAAATGTCGGTGGTTCTTCTTCGCAGCGTTCAAACCGACTTGGACAGCGATCCTTGAATCGACAGCCAGTCGGTGGATTGAGCAGACTTGGCGGTTGGCCTTTGATGAAGTCGGGTTCTTTCCGGGCACGCAACCTGGGAACACTGTTCATCAACTTTATAGCATAAGGATGAAGGGGTTGGTCAAAGAAGCGATGGGCATCACCCGTCTCAACGATTTGACCCGCGTACATGACTGCGACGTCATCAGCAAGCTCACTCGACGTGGCAATATCATGGGTGATGAGAATAAAACTCATCCCCAAATCTTTCTTGATCCGCTTGAGTACATTGAAGATGTTTGCCTGTGTTAACACATCCAACGCTGAGGTCGGCTCATCCAGTATCACCAGTTCCGGCAAGGAAACCAGGGACATGGCGATAGCCACACGCTGGCGCATCCCACCGCTCAATTCAAAAGCATACCGACTGATGAAATCATCAGGAACTCCTACTTGCTGGAACATTTTCTTTGCCTGCTGCAAAGCAATTTCCTTACTCATCTCATTATGAATAATGGCAGGTTCTGCTACCTGGTTGCCCACTTTCATAACGGGGTTGAGTGAATTCATAGCCGCTTGCGGTACCATGGACATCTTCACCCAGCGAATTTTTAAGCGGTATTCTTCGTCATTGTACTGCATGGTATCCTGGTTATTTAGAAGGACTTCACCAGAATATGTATCCACATTCTTCGGCAGCAATCGCAGGATAGCTTTTGCAAGTGAGGTCTTTCCACAGCCCGATTCACCAACGATAACAACCGCTCGATTACGGACAAGGTCAAAATCTACGTTATCAACGGCTCTAACGACCCCTTTGGTTGTCCTAAAGAATAATTTCAGATTTCGAACACTTAATACGTTATCATTTGGCATAGATCCTACACCTCTCTTAACTTGGGGTTGAAGATACGGTCAAGTGCAAAACCAATCAAAGCAAAACCCAAACCAGTGATCATCAACAAGACTGCTGGCTGAATTACCCAATAATAATGACCACTATACAGTGCCCCATTCATCCGGGCATCGTTGATCAACTTGCCCCAGGTGGGTAAAACCGGATCGCCCAGACCTAAAATAGCCAGGGAAGCCTCCAGGAAAACATAGGATGGAATAGCACTGATCAACCTGGGGATGAGGATGGGGATGATTCGAGGGACAAGATAGCGGGTGATGATCCGCCAATTGCCTGCGCCATACGAGCGTGCCGCTTCAATGTATTGGGCTTCCTTGATTTGTAGGAAAATCGCCCGATAATTTTTTATTGAAGAACCAAAAATGCTCAGCAGGATCACAACACCAAGCATCGTCCAGATGCTTCGGCTGTAAAATGTCCCGACCATGATCAGAAACGGTAGGAAAGGCAGCATCATATTGATCTCGGTAACACGCTGAATGACCTCATCTAACCAACCACCAAACCAAACACCTGCAGCAGCAATGAACATGGTCGTGAAGGTTGTCCCCAATGCTGCTAATAAACCAAATGCCAGGGCAATAGGGGTTCCCCACAGCAGCGCCAGGGATAGCTCTCTTCGACGGTGATCCGTGCCGGCCCAACCATGCACTTGTCCAAAGCTGATGAACTTCCCATCGACATCACCTTCTTCTTCGAAAAGATACGCTTTAACATGCAGTTCGTAGGTGCCTTTCATCGGTTCCGGGGGATCGCTGTCTGGAATTGCAAATAAACCAATATAGGGCTCTAAACCACCAAGTGCTTCTTTTATTTCCTGGTCTTGAAAGCGAAAGGTCTCATCAGGGTTCGCAACGAGATCCCCCAGTTCAATTTCTGTGCCATCTGGTTTGTACCAGGTCAGTTTGACGAAAGGAGACTTTTCTTCATATTCAGAAGTCAAAACGAGCTGAAGCTCTTGAGGAAAATCATCATAATCATAATCAAACCGATATACGATAGTGATATCGATGAGTTCATCCGCTAATTGTTCTTTTGTTTTTTCAATACCATCATCTGGTTCAGTCGAATCCAAGACCATGGTTTCGGGTAATTTTTGAGAGGTTATCCAATTGATATAAAGCGGGCGAGCAGTTTTTGGTACCTCACCGCGAACATCTTCGCCGCCGCGCCACCGGGAGATGGCCTGGTCATAAGGAATGACAATAACAGTAATAATAGCAACGACAACCAGCAAAAGGACCAGGATGGAACCAAAAATTGCAGAGGGATACTGCTTTAAATTTTGAAAGAACTTCTTCATGATTTTGGTCCTCCACTGCCAACACGCACCCGGGGATCAACCAGGGCATAAACAAAATCTAATGAGAACACAGTGATCGCCAACAAATAGGCAAAGATGACAACGGAACCGATGATCACCGGGGTGTCAAAAGTTTGCACAGCCCGATAGATCATGCGCCCTAAGCCCGGCCAGTTAAATATCGTCTCGGTAAGCGTTGCCCCCTGCCACAATGTAATCAACATCAAGGCAAAAGAGGTGATGATGTTGGGCAAGGTGGGGCGTAAAATATACCGACGTTCGATATCCCGAGAAGGTAAACCCTTTGCACGGGCTAATTCCACATAATCTTCCATTGAAAAGATGAGGAAGAATGTCCGCCAGTTGTAAACGCTGTAAAAGAAGTATGCCATCATCCAGGCAACAATAGGCAGGATGAGATGTTTTCCCAGGTCAAGCAAATACGCACCAACCTCAGGAGGCGGCGGGGCGGAAACCATGCCCCCATATGGCAGCCAACCCAGCACCGCAGCAAAGATCAATAATAAAAAGATTCCATAAAACCAGGCCGGTGCAGAAGAAGTCGGAGACAGCGCAATGACCATCTTGTCAAGGAAAGATCCATAATGGCGGGATAGGTAGAGCGCATAAAACAAACTTAAAAAGAATAACAGGAAATTGGCGGATGTCATCATAACCAGCGTGGCTGGCAAACGTTCCAGGATGATATCCCTCACCTGTCTCGAGCCAGTATCGCTGGTGAGCTGCTGTGAACGCCCCAGATTCAATGTCATGGCGTCTACAAGAAAACGAAAACTGCGTTTGATAAAAGGCTGATCTAAACCAAGACGTTTCTCTTCCAATGCAATCTGGGCGTTGATTTTTTCCAATCGCTCAGCTTGTGTCAGCAGCTTCATTTCTGGATCCATGCTTACAGATAACGATATACGCTCACGGATCTGCCCTTTCATGATTTCATCGACATACCCACCCATATTTGCAACCAGGATCGTCAGGTACATCCCAACCGTGATCGAAAAAGCCAGCGCGATCAGTTTAATGCCCGTATAACGTGCCAACCGCAGCCAGGCGTTGGGTCTCTTCTTACTGGATACCTTCGTTGCGCCGGTTTGCTCTATGGATAAGGGATGTTCAGCCATAGTGATTCTCGCTTTCTTATAGACAAGTCGTTAAGTAGATTGGGGGCGTGGCGTGTGCCCCGCCCCCAATATTTACACTAGTGAATAAAGTAAACTACTCGATAGATACGAAGTCAAACGAACCAGCTGTGGGAACAGCCACCAGCTTGGAGACAACCACAACCTCGAGTGAGTTAGCACCAACGCTAAGTGCGCCGGTCTGTTCAGGGGTCAGTACAATCTGCCACTGGCCGTCTGCAACTGCAACAGCTTCACCCACAACCGCAACGGTTTGTGTGGCATCCAGCACCAGGAATTTGACACTGTCAACCTCAGCCATCGGGTAGGGGTCACCTTTGAAGGTAACTGTCAGGGCAAATGTCGTTTCCTCACCAATCGTCACCTCAACGTTACCGTCAATAGCCAAATCGGCGATCTTCGCTTCAGAGAAACCCAGCCACCTTGAGGCGGGATATGGGTAATCCTCAAAGCGGGTCATCTGGATCGATTTCTCGATCGGGAAGGCAGCCTCAACAAAGAGTGGGCCGGTACCAATTGCAAAGTGACCATAGGCTTCTTGGAAAGCTGCCAGGTTAGCCAGGCGGGCATCCACTTCAGCCTGATCGACATACACACCCATAGTCGCCTCGTAGGGCAAGCCTGCCCATTCATCCAGTTTGGTCTTCAGAGTGTCAACTGTGTCGCCAGCAACCATGTTCAGCCATGGAATTTCGTTCGCATCCGCTTTACCGGATGAGAATGCTGCCAGGCCTTCACTTTCAGCCATGATAGCAAGTGACAGGTTGTGCCAGGCACCCGTTCCCTGATCATAATATGGCCACCAGGTTGTGATGCTGTTTTCAGCATCTGGTTGTACTGCGTCACTGTAGGTTTCGATGACCAATGGATCCGTTGAAATAACTTTCACGCCGCCAAAGGTGCTCATGAAGGAATTAAAGTCTGGGACGTAATTCTCATCATAAATGGCACTTTCTGGCATGGCACGGT
>CAYTXE010000025.1:0-24556 GCA_964441045.1 uncultured Candidatus Brevefilum sp. | reverse complement strand
TCCTGAGTAGGACTCTTTAACTTTGCCTTGACACCGGATTCCTGAGAATCTTTCAATGTCTTCCTCCTATAATCATCCAGGCTTTGTGCTAAAAATCCCGGGGTAAATTTAAGAACCGGACCTAAAAGGATAAACTTATTCAACACAAACAAGAGGGTTGAGTGGATGTATATGATACAATATAAACATGTAAATTATTTCTTTTCAATAGAGGAAATCAGTTGCTGTCAATGTTCAAGGCATTCAAGGCCAAAATCTAATCCCAAATCCATCAAAACATCTGTTTATTTTGATTCCCAAATTGACACTTGATTTTAACCCAGAGGTGCGATATACTGGAGGCACTAGTGGTTAAAAGTGGAGATTAGTGGGTCGAAGTGGAGCGCCAGACTTCTCTGGCGCGCTGTTGCATATTGGAGCAATAGAACAAATGTTTCTAGGTCGCTACGAACATACCATCGACGAAAAAGGGCGCATCACTATCCCCGCAAAATTTCGAGAGGGTTTGGGGGATTTCGTCTATATCACGCAAGGTTTTGATGGGAACCTTCAAGCTTTTCCAACGGACTTGTTTGAAGCGATGTCCAACAAGGTTCGCTCCATCGGATATTTGGACCTAAACAGCCGTATCCTCCGCCGAATCTTATTCTCCAATGCTGAGAAGACCAAATTTGATAGTGCCGGCCGCATTCTTTTACCAGCATTTCTTAGAGAGACAGCATATCTCAAAGAAATCGCTATCCTGGTTGGAAGCGGTGAATACTTCGAATTATGGTCACCCGAAAATTGGCAGGAACAGCAAAATTCGCTGAATGATATCGAAGCCAATGAACAACGGTTCAGCGCCCTGGATTTAACTACCCTGCAATGAAAAACATTATTAATGGTGGGGGAACCATCGCTGACAATCCCGGCGACCATGTTCCCCACCAACCAGTACTTTACCATGAAGTCCTGGATGCATTGTCACTCCAGTCTGACAGGATCTATGTTGATGGAACAATTGGTGCTGGTGGGCATGCTGAAGGTATCCTGAACAACTCAGCGCCAAAAGGCAGGCTTCTCGGTCTGGACCTGGATCCAGAAGCCCTTGCGATCGCCCGCAAACGTCTTCTCCTTTTCGAAGACCGCACTGTCCTTCGCCAGGCATCCTACAAAATGACACCCGAGATTCTACAAGAACTCGGATGGCTCCCTGTACATGGGATCCTGTTGGACCTGGGTGTCTCCTCCATGCAGCTGGACCAGCCTGAACGTGGGTTCTCATTCATGGCAAAAGGTCCACTGGACATGCGTTTCAACCAGGCAAATAGACCAAACGCAGCTGAGATCGTCAACACACTCAGTGAGGCAGCACTTTCAGAAATCATTTGGAAGTTTGGTGAAGAACGTTATGCCCGGAAAATCGCTCATGCGATTGTATCTTCCAGACCAATTAATGACACCAAAACCTTAGCAGTGGTAATCCAAAAGGCAGTTCCGAGACATCCCTCTCGCATTCATCCTGCCACCAGAACATTTCAAGCAATTAGGATAACCACGAACAAAGAGCTCGAAACGCTTGCTGCTGCGCTGCCGAAATTGGTCAAAATACTTGCTCCTGGCGGGAGGATTGCAGTGATCAGCTTTCACTCATTGGAAGATCGAATGATCAAACAGTTCTTCAGAATGGAAAGCCAGGATTGCATCTGTCCACCGGAGCAGCCGATTTGCACTTGTAATCATAAAGCATCATTAAATGTGCTCACAAAAAAACCTATCACTGCTGCACAAAATGAAATTGATGCTAATCCAAGAGCTCGCAGTGCAAAACTACGTATCGCTCAAAAGCTTGGGAAGGCATAGTAATTGCTAGGTCAATGTTATGAAGAAAAGTCCATTACAAGCATATAAACAAGCACCATGGCGAATCCAACTTCAATGGATTGGTTTGTTTTTGCTTGGATTGGTTCTTGTTGCATCAATTACAGGAGTTTACCTGAGTATCAGTGCCCAGGCTGCAGCCACTGGTCGGAAGATCCAATTCATTGAGAATGACATCGATGAGATATCAAATGAAATCGCAGTTCTGACCACAAATCTTGCATCTGACAGATCCACAGAAAATATGCTCTCCAGAGCAAGGGATCTTGGTTTTAAACTAATGAACACCAACGAAGCGAAATACCTGGAAATCCCAGGCTACGATCCTGATACTGATTTGGAACTTGCCCCACCCAGGGTCAATATAATCGGAGAATCCCCCATCATCAAGAGCGATTATAAATATTCGATTTGGGATTGGTTTGTGAAACAATTCTGGTATATCTCGGATAACACAATATCTTCAGAAGGTGATTACGCGCCATGAAATCACATCCTTACATCCGTTATGTCATTATCACAATCATTTTCCTCTTGTTTGGGCTGGCGATAATCGTGCAGTTGGTCAGGATCAACTATACAACTTATGCAAAAGAATTGATCGCTAAATCAGAAGATTATTTAGGCGTCAATAAGACAATCTATCCTGCTCGTGGAACAATATATGACCGGTCTGGTAATATCCTTGCCACAAATCAGATCGGGTATGAACTGGGTATTGATCTGAAAGATGTAAACGATCCCGAATCAATTTCTTTTGCCACCGCAAGCCTTCTGGAAGATCTGGATTATGTTGACATATTCGAGATTGCCAACACGGAACAACATGATATGGAAAACCGCTATTATACGATTTCGAGTTATGTCAGTGAAGGAACGATCCTTGAGTTGGAGAGATTAGAGGAAGCTTATGCTTTACGCAGAGGGGAAACCAAATCCACAAAACCTAATTTAGATGGGCTGGTATGGACACCTATGCAGCAGCGATCATATCCTGAAGGAATACTGGCAGCTAATGTTTTAGGATTTTATAATTATTTTTCCCGTAAAACGGCTCAAGGAGTTTACGGCATAGAAGAGGCATATAACCGGCTTCTAACTGGAAAACCTAAAACTATCTATGTGCCCAATGATCCTTACCTTGTTGAAGAATTACCAGAAATTAACCCGGGGGCCAGTCTGGTGCTCACCATCGACCGCGAAATTCAAAAGATGCTGGAAGATACCCTGGCTGAAGCGATTGACTGGTCCGGTGCTGAAGGGGGCACTATCATCGTTGCTGATCCCGAGACAGGAGAAATCCTCGGGATGGCCAGCACACCTTTCTTTGATCCCAATGCTTATTGGGAATACGAAGAAACATTCCCGGGGATCACCCCCTATAACCGGGCTGTTGGTTCAACCTATGAACCGGGTTCAGTATTCAAAATTATCACCATGGCAGCAGCACTCGACAGTGGTGTTGTTACACCTGAAACAACTTATGTTGACTCATCAGGCGTTTATTGGGTCGCGAACACCTGGCCGATCTATAATTGGGATGGTGGCGCATGGGGGGAACAAACGATGACGGGTTGTATGCAATATTCATTGAATGTTTGCCTGGCTCATGTAGCCATTGATCTTCTTGAAGAGGACCTCTTCTATGACTATGTACAAGCCTTTGGTTTTGGCAGAAGTACCGGTATAGATTTAGCCAGTGAAGCAAACTATCCCCTCCGATTGCCTGATAACAACCAGTGGGTGGTCATGGATCTGGCAACCAACTCATTTGGGCAAGGCATCGCTGTCACGCCAATCCAAATGGTAGCAGCGGTCTCTGCTGTTGCAAATGAAGGGAAAATGATGCTGCCGCATGTGGTTAGAAGTGTTGTCGATCAAGGGCAGCAGTACAATGTCAACACCCAGGTTGTCAATACGCCCATATCAGCAGAAACTTCAGAGACATTAACACAAATGCTCACCTATACTTTGGAAGAGGAAGCATCTGATGCCCTGGTTGAGGGTTACAGTGTTGCTGGTAAAACAGGCACAGGAGACATCCCTACTGAATTTGGCTATACGAGCGAATTGACCAATGCGTCTTTCGTGGGATGGGGCCCTTCAGATGACCCCAAATTCGTCGTATATGTCTGGATTGAGAAACCAACCATCTCTAAGTGGGGTTCGGTTGTGGCAGCACCAGTATTCCATGATGTTGTCGAACAGCTGGTTGTATTAATGAAGATCCCACCAGATGACATTCGAATGGGTTTAACGAATGAGTGAAAGGAAATTTGTGTTAACCCTTAAAGACACCATATCAGCCCTGACAGATCATCAAATCACACCGCCTGATCTTCCCATCAGCAGTGTGGTGATCGATTCTCGTCAGGCAGCGGAAGGCAGCTTGTTTGCTGCTCTCCCCGGTGAACAGGTCAATGGTCATGATTATGTGCAAGCCGCCTTTGACCAAGGGGCAAATTTCGCTTTCATTGATCAAGAAATGCCGGGATCCTTCCAAACCATTGATCTGCGTAAGGGCCACACCATTCCAGATGAAATTTCACTCTCTACACCTATCTGCTTACGGGTTGATAATTCTCTTTCTGCACTCCAGAGCCTGGCAGCCTATTGGCGCAAAAAGCATGCTGTCCGTACTATTGGTATCACAGGCAGCGTTGGCAAAACCACTACCAAAGAATTAACTGCGGAGCTTCTCTCACAAAAATATTCCGTATTAAAAAATCCCGGCAACCTCAACAATGAGATCGGGTTACCCCTGACACTCTTAAAACTCAAACCTGAGCATGAGTATGCTGTGCTTGAAATGGGTTTTTATATTCCCGGTGAGATCCAGGACTTATGTGATATCGCCCTGCCAGATGTCGGCGTGGTCACCAACATCGGCACAGTGCATGCAGAACGGGCTGGTTCAAAAGAGATGATCGCTCAAGGCAAAGCGGAATTAGTTCAATCACTTCCCCCGAGTCCGGAAGGCATCGCCATACTGAACATGGATGACCCCTGGGTGAGATGGATGTTCAATAAAACGCAGGCGCAAATCTTTTCCTACGGGATCAGTGAGAAAGCAGACCTGACTGCAAGTGAGATCAAAACCCACGGTCTGGACGGAATTTCATGCACTATAAATTTCCAGGGTGAACCACATCACATCCAATCACCTCTGTTGGGAGAATTTTCTGTATATACCATCCTCCGTGCAGTCATGGTTGCTCTTGTAGAAGGTGTTGACTGGAAAAGGATTGAAGTTGGTCTCGCTGCCGCTCAGGTCGATCTTAGGATGCGTCAAATAAAATTACCAAACGGTGTCACAATTCTGGACGACACATATAATGCTTCTCCAGCATCGACCAATGCTGCACTTGAGCTTCTAAAACAATTGAATGGACGAAGGGTGGCGATTTTAGGGGATATGCTCGAATTAGGACCTTATGAAGAAGAAGGGCATCAGTCCGTTGGGTCCCTGAGTGCCTCCGCAGCTGATGTTTTGGTGTTGGTCGGCCAAAATTCAAAGATAACCGCAGAAGCCGCCATCAATAATGGTTTTTCCAAAGACCAGTTATTATGGTTTCCAAATTCACAGCAAGCTGCCAGGCCTGCAGCTGATATCATCCGTAAGGGTGATGTCGTTCTTATCAAAGGCTCAAACAGCATGCGTATGGATAGGATCAAATCTGCGATTGAGGAGATGGTTTGATGGAAAACAATGCTGTCGCCATCGCGATCAGTGGTCTCAGTTTTATGATGACCGTCATCTGGGGAGATCCGCTAATTCGCTTTTTAAAAACTTGGCGGATTGGGAAGATCATTCGCGAAGACGGGCCGGATCAACATACGGTAAAAATGGGCACTCCAACAATGGGCGGCATCATGATTCTGATCCCAATAACCTTGTTGACACTCCTCTTCAATGCTGTTTCCATCCTGGGTTTTAATTTCCTGGGACGATCAGTCCTTTTACCTTTGGTCACAATGTGGGCATTTGCGGTATTAGGTGCAATCGATGACTGGGAAGGCGTTCGTGGCGCTCGAAGAGGATTGGGGATGCGAGCCATAACGAAGTTCGCCATCCAGGTCGCCCTTGCCATAGCAATCGCTTTTGCCCTGCGCGATATCCTACTGGTCCCACAATTGATTTGGTTTACCGCTGAAGAAGCACTCAACCTGGGTCCTTTTTATGTACCCATCGCGGTTTTCATCATCGTTGGAATGTCCAACGCAGTGAATTTCACGGACGGCTTGGATGGTCTGGCGGGGTTGATATCTGCCACGGCCTTCGCGGCTTTTGGATTCGTAGCAGTGCTCGAAGGACAGGATTTCTTAGCTCGATTTTGTTTTTCCCTCGTTGGCGCTCTGTTCGGTTTTCTATGGTTCAATGTTCATCCAGCCAGCCTTTTTATGGGGGATACAGGGTCCTTATCCCTGGGAGCAACCCTGGCTGTGGTCGCCTTGATGACAGGCCAGTGGCTGCTTCTTCCTCTTATCGCAGTCATCCCTGTCAGTGAAGTGCTGAGTGTGGTCATCCAGGTTCTTTATTTTAAGATCACGAAGGGTAAAAGGTTCTTCAAGATGGCCCCTCTTCATCACCATTTTGAATTAATTGGATGGAGTGAAACACAGGTCGTACAGCGTTTTTGGTTGGTGAGCTTGGTTTTCACGATGCTAGGCATTGCCTTGGTATTGGTTTAGTAAATTATGAACAATTGGAAAGGAAAGAAAGTGGTTATGATCGGTGCCGCCCGACAAGGGGCAGCCCTCTCACGCTACCTGGCTGAAAAGGGAGCAGATGTGGTTCTCAACGATCACCGCTCCCAAGAAGCACTTGCGGATGTTCGCAAAGAACTCTCCAATCTCAATCTGAGCTGGGTGACAGGATCCCATCCGATTGAAATTTTGGATGGTACTGACCTGGTGTGCCTTTCCGGCGGTGTACCATTGGATCTGCCAATAATCCAAGAAGCTATCAAACGCAAAATTCCAATCTCTAATGACTCGCAGATATTCCTGGATCATGCGCCATGTCGTGTGATAGGCATCACCGGGTCAGCCGGGAAAACGACCACGACTTCCTTGGTCGGTGAAATTGCAAAACATCATTTCAAGCTCAAAAAACCCAACCATACAGTTTGGGTAGGAGGTAATATCGGTACTCCCTTAATTATGGATCTGGATAAAATGCAGGAAGATGACCTCGCTGTCATGGAGCTCTCCAGTTTCCAACTTGAAATTATGACCACATCGCCCCAAATTGCCACCATCCTGAACCTTACACCCAATCATTTGGATCGGCATGGCTCCATGTCCGAATACGTTTCAGCCAAAGCTCATATTCTGACCCATCAATCCCCAAAGGACATAGCCGTTCTGAATCGTGATGATCCGAAAGTGCGTGAGTTGTATCCTGAGGTCAATGGTCGGAAAATCACTTTTGGGTTTAATCCTCCCATTGATAAACAGGATTCAACCTACATTAAACGAGACAAACTGTATCTGCAAGCTGATGGACAGACAGCAAAAATCATAAGTACGGACTTCATCAACTTGCGAGGAATGCATAATCTTTACAATGCCCTGGCTGCAGTTGCCATATCAGCTTCAGCATCCCTTTCAATCCAGGCAATCTATGAAGGAATCATCGCATTCAAAGGTGTCCCTCACAGACTTGAATTTGTGCGCTCTTGGGGCGGCGCAGATTGGTTTAATGACTCAATCGCAACGGCACCAGAACGCGCCATTGCAGCACTCGAATCCTTCGATGAACCGATTGTTCTATTAGCTGGTGGACGAGACAAGAACCTCTCATGGACCAGCCTTGGTGAAGAGATCCGTCGGAAGGTAGATCATTTGATCCTTTTTGGAGAAGTTGCTGACCTGATCCAGGATACTGTTGGGGTGGTCAGGCCAAACTTGCGTCCCCACACAATTGATCGGTGTAAAAACCTTGAGGAATCCATCAAAATCGCAGCTGAACGGGTTGCGCCAGGTGATGTTGTGCTTCTCTCCCCTGGTGGGACAAGCTTCGATGAATTTAAAGATTTTGAAGAACGAGGAAAGCGATTTAAACAATGGGTGAAGGAACTTTCGTAACCAAACGAAAAGAAAAATTCAGTAAGACACGCTCTCTTCAGCTGCCTTTCGATGTGCCAATGCTTCTGATCGTGATTGTTTTGCTGGTCTTCGGGCTTCTCATGGTCTATTCTGCCAGTTGGGATTATTCGATTGTCATGGGGAAAGTGCCCACGTACATTTTTGGTCGTCAGATCCTATGGGTTCTCATTGGGATTGTTGCCGCGGTGATAGCCAGCCTGATCAATTATCACCTCTACCAAAAAATACTCATTCCTATGTGGTTTGGGACACTTCTATTATTGTTAGCTGTTTTGATCGTTAATGAACAAAGGGGGACCGAGGTTACTCGCATGCTTATCGGTGGTTCTATTCAACCATCAGAGCTGGCAAAAGCCGTTATTATTATTTATTTGTCCTTCTGGCTGTTTCGTCGGCTGGATTCGATCAATGATGTTCAGATAGCATATCTCCCCCTGGTCATTATCCTGGGGATCACATTCGGGTTGATTTTGCTTCAGCCTGACCTCAGTGCGGCATTGACGGTTTTGCTTCTGGGAGTGATCTTATTCTTCCTGGCAGGCGGTGATTGGAAAGTTACCTTGCTTGTTGTGGGCCTGGCCGTATTGGTCGGCCTGCCCCTGATGTATCTCTATCCAACTGGTCGGGATCGCATCAGCTCATATTTAACAAGTTTGAACAACCCACTTGAAAGCAGTTACCACATCCAGCGCAGCTTGGAAGCGATTGTAAAGGGTGGTTGGTTTGGTGTGGGAATAGGACAGGCAGACACAAAATTTACTGGCTTACCGCTTGCGCCAACTGACAGCATCTTTGCAGTCTTAGTGGAGGAGACCGGAATCATTGGCGGTGTATTTGTCACAATTCTTTACACCCTCCTGGTTTGGCGAGGCCTGGTTATCGCCAGAAACGCACCTGATAAATTAGGATCATTGCTCGCATTCGGGTTGACAGCCTGGATTGGTATTGAAGCCATGATGAATATGGCTGTCATTGTTGGCTTGCTTCCCTTCACAGGGAATGCCCTACCTTTTATCAGTGCGGGTGGCTCAAGCCTGGTTGTAACGTTAACATCTATCGGTATCATTATGAATATTTCGAGGATGTCGATCAAGCATAATTCTTCAGAAAGGAGTCCAAAGCATGCGGTTGTTGATCTGCGCAGGCGGAACGGGCGGGGGAGTGTATCCCGCAATAACCGTTCTTGAATCCCTTGGATTGAACCTTAGCTCTGTTCTATGGGTTGGCATCCGCGGCGGCATGGAGAAGGCTTTGGTCACAAGAAAAGATATCCCATATACATCCATACCCGCAGCAGGTGTACATGGTGTCGGCATTCTCAAGCTGCCAGGAAACCTTTTGAAACTGTTCAAAGGCTTTTTTACCTCACTAAAAATATTACGTGATTTTCAACCTGATGTATTATTGTTCACCGGTGGTTATGTAGCTTTCCCAATGGCAGTGGCTGCCATCCGGAAACCCTCTTTACTTTACGTGCCAGACATCGAGCCAGGCTTATCACTCAAATCTCTAGCCAGGTTTGCCGACTCGATCGCCCTTACAACGGAGACATCAATGTCTTATTTTTCAAATAAGTCCAAGCTCACGGTTACAGGTTACCCTGCAAGACCAGGATTACGGGACTGGACGAGGGAGGCAGCTTTTGATTATTTTGATTTTGATCCATCCATTCCTACATTGGCTGTAGCTGGAGGCAGCAAAGGGGCACGTTCAATAAATACAGCATTAATGAAAATCCTTCCAGATTTATTAAAGGAAATACAGGTCATTCATCTCAGTGGACATCTGGATTGGGAGAAAATTGACGCTGGTGCAAAGAAATTGTCCCCGGAACAATCTCAGCGCTATCAAGCATTTCCATTTTTACATGAAATTGGTGCTGTCTTTGCAGCAGCAGATTTGATTGTTTCAAGGGCTGGCGCATCCATCCTCGGCGAATATCCCCTTTTTGGGCTGCCAGCTATCCTCGTGCCTTATCCTTTTGCCTGGCGGTATCAAAAAGTGAATGCCATGTATCTCGTTGAGAGGGGTGCAGCAGAATTGCTGCACGATGAGGACCTTGAAAATCACCTCCTTACCCGGATACAAGCCCTGATTAACAACCGAAATGAATTGTCCCGCATGAGCAAGGCAATGGCAGACCTTAAAACGCCAAATGCGGCTGAGAAAATTGCTGAACTTTTGCACGAGATGGCTGGAATACCCCAAGGAGGTGTAACAGTATGATAAGTTTATCTGTTCTCTTCTGGATGTATGTTGTTCTATTTGCAATGATCGGTGCAATGCGTGGATGGGCAAAAGAGATACTGGTTACTGCAGGAGTGATTGTAGCAATTTTTGTGGTTACTGTCATTGAAAAATTCATTCCCTTTACACGTGATGCGCTCACACCTGGAACTTCCTTTACTGTGAGAATTTCGGTTCTGGCTTTGATGACTTTCTTTGGTTACCAGGGGCCAAACCTGCCGCGCGTGATCGATAGTGGAAAATTCATTCGAGACCGCTTCCAGGATGTCTTGTTAGGTGCTTTCCTGGGTGCGATCAATGGATACATGATCTTTGGTACAGCCTGGTTTTATCTGATCGAAGCAGATTATCCATTTGATTGGATTACTGCTCCTGATTCGTTAACAGAGGCCGGGAAGAATGCAGTCCAACTGATTGAACTCCTTCCGCCCCAATGGTTGTGCCCTCCTGCGATTTACATTGCTATTGCACTTGCCTTCGTCTTTATCTTGGTGGTGTTTATCTAATGAAACACATTCATTTTATCGGGATTGGTGGTACTGGGCTTTCTGCCATTGCCCGCGTGCTTCTTGAAAGAGGGTACACGGTCAGCGGTTCTGACCGTGAGGCTTCGCCTTTGTTTAATGCAATCTCGAAAGCTGGTGCCCTAACCTTCCTTGGACACGCTGCTGATCAAATCAACGGGGCAGAACTTGTTATCCGTTCTTCTGCGATACCAGAAGATAACCCAGAAGTCACAGCAGCAAGAGCTTTGGGTATTCCAGTACTGAAGCGTTCAGATTTCTTGGAAGAATTGACCAGGCATAAAAAAACACTTGCTGTTGCTGGAACGCACGGGAAGACCACGACGACAGCAATGCTGGTTTGGATATTGGACCAATTAAATTTGGAGCCAAGTTTTATCCTTGGCGGTTTGGTCAATCAGCTCAATTGCAATGCCCAAGCCGGCTCAGGACCCTATTTTGTGATCGAAGCAGATGAGTATGACAAAATGTTCCTCGGTCTTTCACCAAAGATTGCAGTGATCACAAACATTGAACATGACCACCCTGACTGCTTTCCAACACCAGTGATATATCAAGATGCGTTCAAAGCATTCCTCAAGAAAGTTCGTCCTGATGGATGTGCCTTGATCTGCTGCGATGATCCTGGCGCAAGACGCTTAATGGAAGAGATGATCTCAGAAGATATCAAGCTCTGGGGATACGGTTCACATACAGAAACAAATTATCAGGCAAAGGATATTGTTTATACCAATGGTACACCAGGATTTAAATTCGTTCACCGAAGCACGCCTACAGAAGTACAGGTTTTAGGAAACGTTTCACTCAATGTTCCAGGAGAGCATAATATTCTCAATGCAATAGCTGCACTGGGTGTGATCCACCAATTAGGCTTGCCGATGAATGATGCCATTGCTGCTATCAGTACTTTCAGCGGTACTGGGCGTCGTTTTGAGGTTCTTGGGGAAGCTCAGGGCACAGTCATCATTGACGATTATGGGCACCACCCTACTGAGATCGCAGCAACGCTTCAAGCAGCACGATCTCGCTACCCGGACCGCAGAATTTGGGCAATCTGGCAGCCGCATACTTTTTCCAGAACCCAATTGCTCGAGGAAGGTTTCATCTCGGCGCTTAATTTTGCAGATAAAGTGATCGTACTGGCGATTTATGCGGCCAGGGAAGAAAATCCTGGTTATTCATCTGAAACCATAGCCAATGCACTTCCAATAGGTAAAGCAAAATATATTCAAAAATTCAGCAAAACGATCACATATTTGCTTGATAACCTTCAACCCGATGATGTCGCCATCGTTTTCTCTGCAGGCGATGCGATCAAAATTAGCAGAGCTGTATTAAATCGTTTGCTTCAAAGGGAAGCATTGTCCAAGAGGAATGTGTCATCCAATGCATAAGATACTTCTGAAACCACTTAGAGAAGCTTTTGGGACCAAGCTGCAAGAAAATGTCACTATGGCAAATTACACGACTGCCCATGTGGGTGGACATGCAGCTGCTTTGGTTTCCATTCATTCTCTGGATGAGCTAATTTCAGCGGCCAGGACTCTCTGGAACCTTTCAGTCCCTTTCAGGATTCTGGGAAGTGGCTCCAATCTCCTGGTAAGTGACCAGGGTTTGGATTGCGTGGTTCTCCATAACCGGGCACATAATGTCAAGATTGACACAAAATCAGATGTCCCCATAATCAATTCAGAATCAGGTGCTATCCTAGGAACCGTTGCCAGGCAATCTGCTCTGAGAGGATTAAGCGGTATGGAATGGGCAGCAACGGTACCAGGAACGGTAGGGGGCGCAGTTTATGGAAACGCCGGTGCACATGGAAGTAATATCCAGCAAAGCTTGAAGATGGCAAAAATCTTGCACGAAACTAGGGGAATAGAGGATTGGCCAGTTCAAGAATTGGCTTATCAGTACCGAAGCAGTGTTCTAAAACGAGAACGACTGCCTATCGTCATTCTGTCTGCAACCATCAATGTCACAAGGACGAGCCGTGAAAAGGCATGGGAGAAGATCAAAACATACCAGGCTCACCGGAAGGAAACTCAACCACCCGGTGCTTCGGTAGGATCGATCTTCAAAAACCCGGAAGGCGACTACGCTGGACGATTGATTGAAGCTGCAGGTCTTAAAGGGCAACGAGTTGGGCAAGCTGTGATCAGCCCAATCCATGCTAATTTCATCATCAATCTTGAAGGCGCAAGAGCTCAAGATTTCTACGACCTGATAAGACTCGCCCAGAATGCGGTTAAAGAGAAATTTGGGGTTCTGCTTGAACCTGAGATTGAGTTAATTGGTGATTTTAATTTATGAATGAAAAGTTGAAGTTAGGCATCCTTTACGGTGGACGTTCCGGTGAGCATGAAGTCTCATTGATGTCAGCGCGATCTGTTTTATCCTTCATCAATCGTGATAAATTTGACGTCACTGAGATTGGAATAACGCGTCAGGGTCAATGGTTTGTTGGTGAAAATCTTTGGACCATGTTAAAAAATGAGAATTATGAAAACCTCTCCCACGCAATTTTGCATCCGACACCTGAGAATCCAGCAATCTACACCATCAAAGATGGCAAATTGCATCCATATGTAACCCTGGATGTGGTTTTCCCCATCATGCACGGCACATATAGTGAGGACGGCACCCTGCAAGGTTTGTTGGAACTGGCAGATATTGCTTATGTAGGCGCTGGGGTCTTAGGATCTTCCGTTTGCATGGACAAGGGTTTATTCAAAGCTGTAATGATTTCTAACAACATTCCCACCTTACCATTTACGGTTTTTAACCGGAAAGAGATATTAGAAAATCCAGAAAAGTGTCTGAAAGCTGCTGAGGCGATCGCCGCTTACCCGCTCTTCACGAAACCAGCTAATCTTGGTTCATCTGTAGGTATCAGCAAGTGCAGCGGTCCAAGTGATCTGCTGGAAGGACTAATGCAGGCAGCACTTTTTGATCGCCGAATTGTGGTTGAAAAAGGTGTGCAAAACGCAAGAGAAATTGAAGTGAGTATTCTGGGAAACGAAAACCCATCAGCTTCAATCCCTGGCGAGGTCATTCCCAAGGATGTATTCTATACATATTCAGAAAAGTACATCAATGACACAGCTGACCTCGTTATTCCTGCCAATTTAAATGAAAAAAGAGTCAGAGAAATTCAGTCGCTTGCCATTCAAGCATATAAAGCAACGGATTGCGCCGGCTTAGCAAGAGTGGATTTTCTAATTGATAGGAAGAGTGATGCACTTTATCTCAATGAGATTAACACGATTCCTGGATTTACCAAAATCAGTATGTACCCTAAACTTTGGGAAGCATCGGGTCTTTCTTATACAGACCTGATTGAAGAGCTGATTAACCTGGCTTTGGCCAGGAAGAACCAACGTGATGACACAGAAAGAGAGTTTCGTTGTTAATATGGTAAACCGCCATTCCAATGAGAAGAGTCGGGCACAAAAACTTCGTGACCGCAGGCAGCAAAGCCACAGTAAAAACATAAAACCAACTTACATGGTGAATGCCACGCGTAAGAGAAGCAAATACAATGTGCCTGTTACACGTCGAAAGGGCTCATCGACTCCGGTAATCAATCGTAAAAAAAATAAAGTTCGTGTACCACTCAAAGCAAAGGGCGCCGAACTGCAATTACCCGCTTTCCCACAATTAAATCTCGGTTGGCGTCTCATTTCAGGTGCAATCTTCGTAATATCTTTATTTGTGGTGATCAGCTTCTCAAGTCTTTCTGCCTTTGAAGTCAGTGCAATCAACCTCAAAGGTTCGCAGAGACTGACCACTGATGCCATTCTCTCTCAAGTGCACGTGATAGGGCTTCCCATCATTAAGGTTCAACCTGAGCAATTAACGACACAACTCACTCAGAACTTCCCCAGCTTGACAAGTGTGAGTATTTCAATCGGATTACCTGCCTTAGTCACCATCAGGGTTGCAGAACGCGAGCCGCTCATTCTTTGGCAGCAAGACAACTCCTCTTACTGGATTGATTCCGAGGGTGTGATGTTCCCCATCAGGGGTGAAGCAGAGGTTTCCCTATTAGTGGTCGCCAACAGCGATCCACCTGAGGCATCAACAAAAGCTGCTGATACTGAGATAGAAGATATTAATGAACCCACGATCCCAATGGTTGATGAGCCTACCTTCCCCAGAACAACACCAGAATTTGTCCAGGGCGTGTTGTCTATAAGCGATTATGTGCCTGAAGGCAGTTATTTAAAATACGATCCCCAATTTGGATTGGGATGGCAAGATCCCAACGGTTGGTTGGTATATTTTGGAAAAGACATTACTAACATAGACATCAAACTTGCTGAATATCAAATGATCATCGCGGAGATAAAAAGGGAAAACATCTCACCTGCACTGATTAGTCTCGAATTTCTTCATGCACCATTTTATCGACTGGAGTAGTGATTATGGACGAACCAATTATCGTCGGTATCGATATCGGAACAAGCAAAATATGCACATTAGTCGCCAGGGTTGAGGACACCAATGACCTGCGTATCCTTGGTGTGGGCATTGAACCATCTCTTGGACTCAGAAAGGGCACAGTTGTAGATCTAAATGCTGCTGCCTCCGCTGTTTCGCGGTCAGTTGAAAAAGCTGAGCGTACCTCTGGGTTTGAAATAAACGCCGCCTTGGTCAGCCTGGCAGGATCACATGTCTCTTCAGTTAACAGCCGTGGTGCTGTAGGGATTACCGGTGGCGTCGTTGATATGGAAGATATCGATCGTGCACTGGACGCTGCACAGGTTGTGGCGATTCCTCATAATCGTGAAATCATCCACGTCATCCAGCGCGGTTTCAGTATTGACAATCAAGACGGCATCCAGACCCCTGTAGGAATGCATGGCTATCGATTGGAAGCCGAAGCCCATATCATCACAGCCTTATCCTCAACGGTAGAGAATCTTCGCCAATGTATCGGAGCTTCCGGTATTGAAGTCTCTCAATTTGTCTTAAACCCACTTGCTTCAGGAGAAATTGTCCTCTCAGAGACAGAACGACAGATGGGCGTTGCAGTTGTGGATGTTGGCGGTGGAACAACCGATATGGCTATCTACATTGATGGCGATGTTTGGCATACCATGGTGCTTGCCGTTGGTGGAAACCATGTAACATCTGACATTGCACATGGTTTACGCCTACCAATCTCGCAAGCCGAAGAGATAAAACTAAAATTTGGCCATGCTTTGCAATCAGCTGTTAATCCTGAAGAACAATTCACAGTACACAGTTTTGGAGAGGATGCCCCGACCAGAATCAATCGGGTTGACCTGGCAAATATCATTGAAGCGCGTATGGAAGAGATTTTTTACCTTGTTTTGCAGGAAATCAGACGATCAGGATATGATGGCCTTCTCCCAGCAGGGTTAATTCTCACTGGTGGATCAAGCCAATTACCCGGTTGTCGTCAATTAGCATCCCAGGTCATGGGATTACCTGCCCGTATTGCAAAACCTCAAAACCTGATCGGTCTGACCGATCAGCTCGATTCTCCTGCATATTCAACAAGTGTTGGATTGTTGGAATGGGCGCTGTTAATGAGCAATACCAACCACTATATTGATCGACACGGACCAAGACAAGATAAAAGTTGGACCGAAAAACTTAAAGCATTACTTAAGAGCTTATTACCATAAGAAAAATTTAAACATTTATTGATAAACTTATAAGAAGAGGAGAATATGATGGATAAAAATGTAAGACCTGAGTCATTTGCACGAATCAAAGTTGTTGGAATCGGTGGAGGCGGATGCAATGCCGTCAACAGAATGATCGATGAAGGTTTATCCGGCATCGAATTTATCGCTGTCAACACCGATGCCCAGGCACTGCAATTCTCAAAAGCCAAGGTCCGTGTACGGGTTGGTGAGAAATCTACACGTGGTCTCGGTGCTGGTGGTGACCCCCGTATTGGTCGCCTGGCGGCAGAAGAGTCTGCGGAGGATTTGTATGAAGTGCTTAAAGGAAGCGATATGGTCTTCATAACTGCCGGCCTTGGCGGTGGCACAGGAACAGGCGGTGCTCCAATAGTCGCTCAAATTGCCCATGAAATTGGCGCTCTGACCATTGGCGTCGTCACTCGCCCATTCACCTTTGAAGGTAATCACAGGGCAAACGCTGCTGAAGAAGGGACCACAGCTCTCAAGGAGCATGTAGATACCCTCATCATCATTCCTAATGACCGTCTGCTCCAGATTGTGGATAAACGATCAGGGTTGCAAGATGCCTTCAAAGTCGCTGACGATGTTCTCAGACAGGGTATCCAGGGAATTTCAGAATTGATCACTGTTCCTGGATTAATAAACCTCGACTTTGCTGATGTACGAACAATCATGTCTGAGGGCGGTGCCGCATTGATGGCTGTCGGCCAGGCATCCGGAGAAGATCGTGCTACCAAGGCTGCTGAACAAGCAATCTCCAACCAATTGTTGGATGTGACTATTGATGGCGCTCATGGAATTCTTTTCAATGTGACAGGCGGACCGGATCTAAAGCTCTTCGAAGTAAACCAGGCTGCTGCGATTATTAAGGAAACAGCACACCCCGATGTGAACCTAATCTTTGGTGCGGTCATTGACGAGAACATGGGTGAAAACCTTAGATTGACAGTTATCGCTACAGGATTTGAAGGGACAGCATTGAAATCCACAACGAAAACAGCTCAGTCACACCTAACTTCAAACGCAAGTCAACAGCCTTTGCCAAGAATGTTGGAAAATTCTGATGGAAAACAGGATTCAAAGCGGCAGAAGCCAACCTCAGATACATATGAGTTTCCAACCCGGATTAATACAGATGACCTGGATGTGCCAGCTTTTTTGCGAAAACGCACAAATATTTAGAAAACGCCTTATGGGATTATTATCCTCATAATGCTCCTCAGATCTTTGCTGTTAAATCCAATGGTTAGAATTGTGTCCCAGGGAACTGGTATGCTTTGGGCACGTCTAAACCTGAACAGTATTTCCAGGTAACCTAACTCATTACCCCGAAATACTGGATTTCCCTCGAAAAACGCAAGCATAAAAGCTTGCGTTTTTCAATTTGTCTACATTCCCATACGAGACCTATTGTCTAGCCATTCACTACGAAATAGCTTCCCTGCGAAATATTATTCTTGATTTAGGATAGGGGGGATCTTAGGGTGTAACTTTCATCCTGTAATAATTTGAGCCATTGTGAATTCTTAAAAAATGCTCAAATTGACAATATTTTAAGGAAAAACATCAAAAATCACATTGATTGGATATTCTACCTATGCTACAATTGAAACCTACCTCATGGGTGGGGGAGACGGTAAAACTTACCCCGATATATTGGGGCGTCCGAGACAACAATCCGTCCATGGATAGAAAGGATTATTATGCACTGTCCGTATTGTCAACATAATCGATCGAAAGTTATTGACACAACCAAGGATGCACCGGGTGGCATTCGTCGGCGGCGTGAGTGTCTAAAATGCGGAGAAAGGTTCAGCACCTTGGAACGACCAATTTTAGCAACTCCCCTCTTGGTTAAACAGGACGGCACACGTGAAGAATTCGATCGCGACAAATTGATGCATGGCATTCGTATTGCTTGTGCAAAAAGAGCTGTGTCAGCGGCTGATATCGAGCGGCTGATTGGGGAGATCGAGGTAACCCTGCAGCGATTGGGGAAATCAGAGGTCTCTTCACGCGTGGTCGGGGATATAGTCATCCGAGGACTGAAAGAAATGGACCATGTTGCATATATCCGCTATGCGACGGTTTACTTACAGCTTGACGATTTACAGGCAATTCGCTCAGAAATCGACCGTTTATTAACAGAAGAGTCTCAATCTTAACTATTTTGAGGAGTGACGATGGCAAAACAACATGGTTCAAAATCATCAGGGATAATTCCCACACCACCCTTACCAGAAGGATTGCCAGGTATTGAACTCAGCGAAAATTCCCGCTTGGTCCTTTCACGACGTTATTTGCGAAAAGGAAAAGATGGCCTACCCCAAGAGACTGTCGAGGAAATGTTCTGGCGTGTCGCATATCATGTCGCCAAGGCTGAAGAGGTTTGGGACCAGGACGTAAATGCTCGCGCGTCTGAATTCTATAGCATGCTTACTTCTAAAAAGTTTTTTCCAAATTCACCTACTTTCACAGGAGCTGGAACACCATTAGGCCAGCTTGCAGCTTGTTTCGTTCTACCTATTTCCGATGATATGGGTCGTGAAGAGGACGGTATTTTTACAACACTGCGAAACGCAGCTCTCATACAACAAACGGGGGGTGGAAACGGGTTTAGTTTCTCTCGATTGCGCCCTCGTGGCGCCAGGGTTAAAACCTCGGCGGGGCAAGCGACAGGACCAATTGGATTTCTACATGTTTATGACAAAGCATTCGGGGAAATCGCCCAGGGTGGGACCCGGCGAGGTGCGAATATGGCTGTCTTGCGTGTAGATCATCCGGATATCGAAGAATTTATTAGCTGTAAAACAAATGAAAATGCGATAACAAATTTTAATATCTCCGTGGCGATCACCGACGAATTTATGCAAGCGGTTAAATCAGACCTGGATTGGGCATTGCGTTTCCCCGATGAGACCTCCCAGGATTATCAATCTTTCAATGGCGATCTTGGTACCGCTATTGATCAAGGTCTACCGATAAAAACACACAAAATCATCAGGGCGCGCAACTTGTTTGATAAGATCGTCAACCAGGCTCACCATAATGGCGAACCAGGAGTACTCTTCCTGGACACCGCTAACCGGGCAAACCCGCTGCCACACCTGTATAGTTTAGAATCGACCAACCCGTGCGGCGAACAATGGCTGGGACCATATGAGAATTGCTGCCTTGGTTCCATCAATTTAGCAAGGCATTTTGGACCTGACCGTTCTGTGGATTGGGCAGAACTTCAAAAGACTGTTGAAACTGCCATCATATTCCTGGACAATGTGGTCGAAGTTAACGCATATGTTTCAGCTGTACCCCAGCTCAAAGCATCAGCTCAGCAATCGCGCAGGATTGGCTTGGGCATTATGGGATTAGCCGATCTGCTCTACCATGTTCAACTCCGTTATGGAAGCCATGAAGGACAGGAATTTGCTGCCCAGGTGATGGAGTTCATTCGTTACCATGCTATGCTGACAAGTATTGAACTCGCTCGTACACGTGGGAGTTTCCCGACAATAAAAGGCAGTATTTACGATCCTGATGCCCTGCAATGGGAACCTCCTCAACCCATATTTGATTTTAAACACAACTTCAACCGACCAGAAATTAACTGGGATGATGTGAAAAAGAATATCAAACAGGTCGGCATCAGGAATGCTGCTCAGACAACTGTTGCACCTACAGGGACGATCGCAACGGTTGCTGGGTGTGAGGGATATGGATGCGAACCTGTATTTGCACTCGCATACATCCGCCACGTTAACGATAACGGTAATGATGTTCAATTAAATTATGTCAGTCCACAATTCAAAAAAGCTTTGGAAGACAACAATATCGACACTGAGACACAACAATCGATAATTGACCAGGTGATGGAAACAGGAACCTGTCACCACGTGGAAGGCTTGCCAGAATGGATCAAGGATACTTTTGTTGTCTCTGCTGATATCCTGGCTGAGGAACACATCGGTATGCATGCATCACTCCAGGCTTTCGTTGATAACAGCTTGAGTAAAACGATCAACTTCCCTTCTTCAGCAACCCCTGAGGACGTAGCTAAAGCATATATTCTTGCGTGGGAGTTGGGTTGCAAGGGAACCACAGTTTATGTAACCGGTTCGAGGGAAAAGGTAGTCTTAGAAACCAAAGATACTGCGAAATCAAAACCTGATCAAAACAGCGAAGATGGCTTTGTATATGATCTAGATAACCAGGAAGGAGACAAACAGCTTCCGATTTGGCAGGAATCAAAGAAACCACGACCAAGATTCTTGAAAGGCTATACCTACTCTGTTGAAACACCCCTCGGTAAAGCTTTTGTAACGGTCAATGAAAACGGTGGAAACCAGCCATTCGAAGTGTTCGTGACATCTGCAAAAGCCGGATCAGAAACAGCAGCCCATTCCGAGGCTTTGGGACGCTTAATATCTTACTTACTAAGGATCTCTTCGCCGATTGAGCCCAGGAAGCGATTAAAGACGATCATGGATCAGTTGGCCGGCATCGGAGGTGGGCGCTCACTTGGATTTGGCGCGAACCGTATCCGATCATTGCCAGACGGCATCGCCAAAGCATTAAATGAATATCTTTACATTCGACACTGGGATGCAGAAGTAGCAACCGATAGTGAAAACTTAGATGCACCAACCCTGCCATTGTCCAGTTTAGAGGAAGTTGGAGATGCCCCCAATCGCCCAATTGGTGAACTTTGCCCTGAATGTGGTCAAGCGACCCTCGTTAATGAAGAAGGCTGCCGAAAATGTTACTCTTGTGGTTATAGTGAATGTTAATCTGATGAGAAACTGGCGCTCAATTGAGCGCCAGTTTCTTTCTTTTTTCGCCACATAATTATTTCAGAATTTAATTTGTTGAGGAAATTTAGTTCTCCAATCCTCAAAAGATTATGTATAATTATTTTGTAGAATTTAAACCACGGAGGAATCATGCGGAAAGATTGGACCCACGGCACAGTAACAATCACAGATGAGATCAAACTCTTCTATACTCGCACAGGGAAGGGAGATAACCCCCCCATTGTTCTTGCACATGGAATAACGGACAGTGGTCTCTGCTGGCACCAATTCGCCAGCAACATGGAAGAAGATTACGACCTGATCATGTACGATGCCTATGGCCATGGGAAATCTTCGAGGGTAGATCCTGAGAAACGTTTTGACCTTTCGGAAAATTTATTTGATTTAATTACAGCTTTGAAACTTAAAAAACCAAATATTATCGGGCATTCAATGGGCGCTGGAACAGCTGCTGCCTTTGCAGCAAATCACGCGGATATGCTTTCCACCCTTGTGTTAGAGGATCCACCTTGGACAGACCAGAAAGTGTCAAAAGCAGATATTAAATTGACCATGCAGGAATGGAAACAACGGAACCTCAAAAATAAACAGAAAACTGTGAAAGAACTGAGTAAATTAAAGAAAAAGAAATCACCCAATTGGGAAGAAGCTATCCTCAAAGAGTGGGCTCAATCTAAACATGATATTGACCCGAAGTTTTTTGATCTTATCCCTGTCACAACAAAAAAATGGAGAGACCTTGTCAAGGCGATCCACGTTCCAACGCTGATTGTCACCGGTGATAACGATCTTGGTGCTATCATCACACCAAAATTGGGGCTGGAAGCTGTGCAAATAATGGAAAAAGGGGAATTTGGTCATATTAGTTCTGCAGGGCATTGTGTGCGCTATGAACAGTTCAAGCCTTACCTGACAATGATAAAGATATTCTTAAAACGCAGCATGCAGGTTTGAACCTTTAACAACTTTTCTATGTGATAAGGCTACTAAAGATGACAAAACGATTGATCTTACTGGCTGGAAACATTGGAGTCGGAAAGACCTCCCTTACAGAACGTATTGGAGAACAGCTGGGATGGAAAACAGCCTATGAATCAGTAGCAGATAATCCTTACTTGCCTGATTTCTACGAAAATATGCGCGCCTGGTCCTTCCATTTGCAGGTTTATTTCTTAGGGCATCGCGCTGAGCAGCATATCTTTCTATCTGAGTTAGCTGAATCAGCCATCGTTGATCGAAGTATTTATGAGGACGCTCATATTTTCGCCCGTGCCTTACACCATATGGATAACCTAAGTGACCGGGATTATAACTCCTATTTATGCCTGTATCATTTAATTATTAGTAATCTCCCCAAACCGGACTTATTGATCCATCTCGAAGCACCTGTGCATGTCTTGATGGAGCGTATCCGCCGTCGGGCCAGGAATATTGAAACAAGTATCGATAAGTCATATTTGGAGCTCTTAGAGCGTTTCTATCAGGAATGGATTGAAAACTTTGATCTCTGCCCCGTTCTGACCATTCGCAGCGACGATCTGGATTTTGTTCATAAATCACAACATTTAGATATCGTTGTCCAACGGATTAAGGATAAGTTGAGCGGGCGTGAAGAAGTGGTCTTCTAAAGATTTTTCTTAACGAATAAATCACTGCAGCAGGTAATATTTCGTTTAGTGGATTAAAGAATGCCATAAGAGTTTAGCCAGCCAGCTGTTAACAAAGCAGGCACTTACATCTCATGATAATAATACAATTTATTGGAAAACTACGTCTCAGGGGAAATAGGATATGGTTCACTCCCAAAGTCTGGAGCTGAAAAGGGGATTTCTCAGGCTGACAATCATGGTTAATAAAAATCTATAGGTTCCCTCAAATTCTTCGAATAATCAGACGAGTGCGAATTATCCATCATTCGCGTATAATAAATTTGTGGAATTTGTCTTATTTCAAGGATATGTTGTGCAACTTTTAGGTCCATAATCCGTATACCAATATAAAAGAACAAAAAGGAGAATGAGTGCACGAGAAGGAAGCTCTGTGGATCAAACAGGCTTTACAAGGCAGCGACAAAGCGTTTGGATTTCTGGTTGACTCCTACCAGAGGCCTGTTTACAGCCTATGTTATCGAATGTTGGGTAATAGCAGAGATGCTGAAGATGCTGCACAGGAAAGTTTTATTCGTGCTTATCAAAATCTCAAGAGATATGACCCAAAACGGTCATTCGCCACCTGGCTTCTCTCGATAGCATCTCACCATTGCATAGACCGGATGAGGAAACGCCAACTGGCGACCGTTTCAACCGATGTCTTACATACTGAGTTGATCCCTGATCGCAAAACACCAAATCCTGAGAGTAAGTTCCAGGAACAGGAACACGAGATAATGATCCAAAATCTAATGAAAAACCTAAAACCCCTTGATCGGGCAGCAATGACCCTCAGGTACTGGCATGAATATTCGGAAGTTGAAATTGCAGAAGCACTAGACCTGTCGGTAAGCGCTGTTAAAAGCCGCCTCTACCGCGCCAGGCAATCACTGGCGAAGACTTGGATGGATACAGAAAATGAATCCCTTGTTGGGGAAAGGAGACCATATGAGTCACCAGCCTTTTGAAACCTGGTTGTTATCCGATGAAGAGCTCAATCCACAACAAAAACTGTCATTAGACGAGCACTTACAGACATGTGAAGAATGCCAAAAGCTTTCAAATGCCTTGCACCAGGTCAATGTGGTCATTACGACCAGTCATGAACCCACACCCCAACCGGGTTTTACTCAGCGTTGGCATAAACGCTTATTGGTTCACCGCCACCAGGAGCAACAACGTCGGATGTGGTTCATCACCCTCGGATTATTTGGCATCGCTGGCTTCATCATCTCAGCCTTACTAATCCTGAATCATCAGAGCATCAATTGGGTTTATGAACTCAGCAATTTTGTCGCTAATTTCAGTCTTGCCGCAGCCAGGGTTAATCAATTTTGGAGCATACTTCAATCAATGATCAAAGCTTTACCCATTCTCCTGCCGATCATGATCCTTTTTGGTGTTGGCCTTCTCTCTGCCATGACTGTACTGATCATCACTTGGTTCAGTTCACTAATTCGCCTATATAAACCTATAGAAGAAGGAGTAAGTGTAAGATGAAAAGCATAACAAAACTATCAATTTCCCTGTTAACAGTTCTCGTGCTTGGGCTGATTTTTCCATTAAGTGTATCTGCGGCACCTATTGAAGATGATCGAACAGTGCTTGGTTCAAGCTATACACTTGAAAGCGGCCGGATATTAGATGGCAACCTGAAGGTAATTGGAGGCGTTGTA
>CAYTXE010000024.1:0-24675 GCA_964441045.1 uncultured Candidatus Brevefilum sp. | reverse complement strand
AACTTTTTACTCGACACTTGAAAATCATCTCGTAAACTGGCATGGCTTTTGTTGATTAGTTTTCCCATTTCAATGAGATCACTCCTGCGCATCGCTTGAGAAAATGCATGGACCCGTAAATTTTCAGTTATGACGTGTTTCGCACGACGATATAAGGTATCTGGCAAAGTTGCTTTTTTACCTGCCAATTGGTCAAGGGTTGCATCTCGGAGTAGAGAAACACCTAGAATTCTTGAAGCAGAAATAACTTCTTCGTGACGGGTATTGTAATCTGAATTTGATAATTCCCGCCTGGTCATTGTATCAAGAACAAAGAAACTTATACCTGATGGAATGGGAACATATTCCATTTGCTTTGTTCTACAATCCAGCTTCATGGCATGACCTTGTCTGCCAGCAGCAGAAATCAATTGATCCATGATCCCAACGTTGACACCTACCCAGCTGCATTCTGCTTTCTTACTAATTTCTGCGATGGATACGGGTGATAAAGAATAACTTCCCGATAGGCAAAATGCTTTGACGACGGCGACTTCCAAGGCTGCGGAGGATGAAAGTCCGGCACCAATTGGAATATTGCCCGTCATCACTGCATTCCAACCATTCAGATCAATCCCTTCATCAAGCATCGCCCATGCGACACCTTTGATGTATTTCTCCCAATTGTCATTATTCTTTTTCAGCTTTTTCAGGTGGAAATCAATATGCTCATCATAATCCATTGAATAGACATCGACAATTTGGCTTTCAGAGGGGGACATAGCAATATATATACTTAAATTGATCGCAACTGGCAACACAAAACCCTCTGAGTAATCAGTGTGTTCTCCAATGAGATTAACACGGCCAGGTGCAGAGATTAGATATTTCGGTGATATTTGATATTTATTTTGAAATTCTTTGATGATTAATCGATCCAAATTTGATTTCATATTAAAAAAAGTCCTAAAGGAAAGGATGAAGTCAGGATTCTGCAATCAACAATAATTGAAATTCCTGGAATGATTATAAACTCAAATCCGGATTGAAGTTTGAGAACGATATCTTATAGTTGAAAAACTAGAAAGAAAATCAATATAAAGTATTTTTGGGGAATATTGATGAACTCCGGTAGCTTTTACCGGAGTTCATTCAACATAAAGGAGTTAGATATGAAGCCTGGTTCAGATTAACAGGCAGATGGTTGGCGTATTTGCGTAACCTTATCAGGGAGTATTCCAAGCTGACGTGCTTTGCTAACTGCTCTGTTACGGTTGTTTACATTTAATTTTCGATAAATCTTAATCGTATGGGATTTGACTGTATTGGCAGAAAGGAATAGGTTTTTTGCGATTTCCTGATTGGTCAACCCTTTTGATAGTAAATTTAGAACCTCTAATTCTCGGCGGCTTAATGATATCGAATCCCTGTCCAGGTCAGATCGATCATGCTCATTGGTTTTCATGTTTGTAAGGATTGAGATCAACATCAACGAAAATTCAGGTGCCGAGCAGCTTTTCATACCTTCTTTTAGGATGGGCAAAAGCTTTTTTCCGAGAAAAATGAAATCACCTAGGTTGTTTTCTGCATGTCCTAAGCGAATCGCTTTGTTTATGATTATTTTTGCTTTGAGAGTTTCACCTGCTTGATAATAAGCAATTGCAAGGGTGTTTAATGCACGGATAAGATAAGAATTTGCGCCTTGATGGACAAATTTTGGGATGATTTGTGATAATAACTCAATGGCATGATCAGGCATCTCTTTCGCAATGAAGATCATGGCTGCAACTGGGAGAGAGTATCCTAACTCATAGCGAAAATTATTTTGAAAGACATCTAATGATGGATGATTAAATCCTCTCATCAGTACCCATTTGTAGGCCTGATCAAGCGTTCCTTTTTCCAGATTTATTCGCGCTTCAATTGCTTGAGCTTGCACTGAATGCAAGTGACCATACCGATCTTCCGCTTTCCCAATTTGGTTGTGATATCGCTGTAGAGTATCAACTGCTTGTTCGATGTCATTCTTCCTAATAAATGCTTCACATAAAGCGTGATACGCAGCATGGGCATTTAGCAGATTGGTCATCTTTGCTAATTGAATGGCTTGTTTAAATTGTTTGATCGCTTCATCAATGTGATGTCTATGCATCAGAAGGTGACCGTAACCAGCTATCACTTTGATACTGAACGGAAAATGTTGCAGTTGATTTTGATGGATAAATATTAAGGCTTTTCGATTTATCACACTTGCAATTCGTAATTGACCTTGAATTCTATGAATGAACCCCAAATAATAGTAAGAAGCTAATATGTCGTTAACATTCCAGACCTTAAATCCTGATAGCAATAGATGTTCAAACCAAATAACAGCATTTCGCAAGTCACCCTTTATTGTGTATGCAATACCCAGATTTCGCTCGATTAATTTCCGATAAAATATGTTGTCAGGGAGAATTTCCGAGTGCGCTTTATGGGAGAGTTGAATTCCTTTATTTATGTGACCAAGGTGAATCTCTGTTTTTGCCTTAAGAGAGAAAATCTCGCCCTGCAAATTATCGCCAATAATAAGTTTATCGGCTTTATTTAGGATGTGATGGATTTTGTCTACAGGGTAATCACAGAACACCATTGCTGCAGCTTTAATTACCATTAAGTTTGTCTGGCTCTCAACGGTATCCGCAGGAAGATCGTCTAAATAATTTAGACAAAAGTGGTAACGTCCTTGTATAAGTTTTGATATAAGCCATTCCTCAAGATGGGATCTTGTGCCCGGAATTTCCGAAATCTTGTGACTCGGGAACTTAGTCGATTCAGCAGTGGATTGATATGCAAGCGAAGAGTTCGTATGTGGGTTTCTTTCTTCAATACTGGTTGAAATCGTTCCTTGATTGTTCTTGATCATCAGGTTCTTATAACCATAATTGGTAAATGTGTGTATTGCGTTTCTTTCTCCACAGACAAGCTCAAAGTCGATTGGCTCAAAACAGGATACACTACATATCGAGTTAGAAGTTGGTCAAGATTCGTCGTGAAAGCAGCAAGGAAATTCTGGATAACATACATAATCTTAACATACAAGTTAATTATTGAAGCCATACTCCAGTATGGTTTTTATGGTTAAAATTATCATCGTGAAGGTTATAAAATTTAGAAAATAAGGATCTTGATACAATCCATCAAGAACAGATTAAAACAAAAAATTCCCTGCACCACCGCAGATAGGTGGTGCAGGGAATTATTGAAGTGAGATGAAACTAGCAGGACTCTTCGATAAAACAATGAAGGTCTTTTGATAGTTGACGTAATGAGGGTTTATGGAGATACATCATATGGCCTGCTTTGTAATAAGTCGTCGAGATTTTTTCCTGTTGCATAATAGGAAGAGGAATATGTTTGAAGGTGTATTCTGAAGCGAGAAGTGGTGTGGCCAGGTCAAAATAACCAATACAAACCATTACTTTTAAATCTGGATGAAATTGAAATCCATGCCGCAGATCCTTTGCTGTGTTCACATAATGGTTCTGGTAGTTATCATATTTCCATGTTTCATAGAGTGATTTAAGTATTTCATAAGGTAGGTCTGTCTCATATTCGAGTTCCCGACGCAGGTAATCATACATAGTCGCTGTATAGGGCCCCAATGTTGCTGCATAACTCGGATCGATTTCATTCTTCTCCCCGACATTATCCAGGTCGAATCCTTTATATCGACTGTCAAGTCGCCCTATAGTAACACCTTGGTCCCGAAGCAATTCTTTGCAAAAGCGATGAATATTGATCCTCAAGTTGGAGCCTTCTAAGTAAACTTTCGACAATCCTGTCAGCCGTGCTAGTTTATTGACAATTTTCTTTCGTTCATCTCCCTGTAGATCATTGCCTTTCATTAATGCTAAGGTATATGTATTTAAAGCAAACTCCCGGGCTTCTTGAACTGCAATTTCAAGGTCACCATTCTGCAAATCTTCGGATAATTGATGATGGTACCAAGCGGTTGCTGTATATGTGGGTAGGAATAAAATAAAAGGCAAATCGTTCCCTTCATCAAAACGAGCTGTGATGAAGTTCAAAATGGGTGAAATAAACATGATCCCATTTAAATACATCCCGTGACGTTGGTGAAGATATCCTGCTAAACCAGCTGCGCGCGTAGTGCCATAACTTTCACCGACTAAAAATTTTGGTGAAGTCCATCTTTTGTTTCGCGTAGTCCAAACACGGATAAATTCGCCAACAGACTCAATGTCCCTTTTAACACTATGAAATTGACTTGGTTTTTCTTTTGGAACCGTCCTGCTATAGCCTGTGCTGACAGGGTCAATAAAAACTAAATCAGTTTTATCAAATAATGAGAAATCATTATCAATGAGTTGATAGGGGGGGCCTATGGGTTTTCCTTCATCATCCATTAAAACCCGTTTTGGGCCTACTAAACCCAGGTGAAGCCAGACGGACGAAGATCCAGGGCCGCCATTAAATGTGAATGTAACCGGACGGCTGTTCAATGCAGTGTCTTTTGTATAAGCTATGAAGAAAATACTGGCCTTTTGTTTTTCACCCTCTTCTACATCTTCCTCTTTTAAAATTATCGTCCCCGTTGTAACTGTATATTCTATTTTTTCACCATTTAGAGTAATGGTGTGTTTTGTTTGAGAGGATGTTTCTTGAACTTGTGAAGGGATCTTTTTATTTTTTTCAATATTCTTTTTCTCTTCAGGTGATTTTTCTTCAGGCATTAGGGACTTCCTTTAATTTTGATAGATTAGTGTAATTATAATTGGCAATAATCAGAGTTTTCTCGTTGTAATGATGAGAAAACCATCGTAATTAATTAAACTCCAAGACAAATATTTATGAATGGTATGGATCGATACTATTCTTTCTCCAGTAATCAGCTGATAAGAAATATTCCAAAAATCAAGTGCATCAAAGCTGATAAGCTGCATAACAAGATCAAAATGATTGTTAATAAACTGATCTTTTTCCTTAATTCATTTGCATTTCTAACAATTATGATTAATGCAGTAATAATCGCAATTGGAGGGATCAAATTGAACAAATTAACAATAGGAGAAGCATCAGTTATGACGTCAATCATTACGATAATCATCGAAATGATTGGGAATGATACCAGTACATGCATTATTATTGAGTCTAATATTTTTTTCTGAAGCAGTTCAACACTTGATTCAATTTTCCAAAGAACTGCATAAGGAAAAATTAAACAGAAGATATAGATGAAGGCATTCCAAGTTCTACTAATAGTTTCGCTGTTGTAATACCAAATCGGCAAGAATACACACACTGTTGTCCAAATTGTTGTGATGAATAGACGATTTAATACGAAACTTAAAATCGATTGTGATGGACTTGAAGAATTTTCTCGGTAAATTGAAAATCGAGTAGTTCCCATTGCAACTGCAGCACCTAATAAGAGTATTCCAATCCTAAATTCATTTGAGCTTACAAAAGTAAGGATGAGTATGCCTGCAGCCGCGGTCGGGATTAACAGGTAGGTGACTTTATGATAGATTTGCACAAGCTCCTGGATTTTCTGATAGCGAGTGAGATCCCTCTTCCAATCAATAAGGTTGTCCAAGCTATATGTGAAATAGGTTGACAGTCCAACAAGAAGAATTGCCTGCCACTTTATTTGGCCATATAACACTGCACTGATCGAACCGGTCAGTACCATTGCAAGAACCACAAGCGTGATATGGCTGTAGTATAAGAGATAAAATACTTGACTAAGAGACATTTATGATTATCAATTCTGATGGTCTTCTAAACAATGAATTCCATTTTAACATAAATATAACTGGGGTGTTCTTTAGATCCTATATCAATAAATAAGAAAGATTGCCCTTTTATAATGTCAGTGTTTAGTGATTATTGTTGTATTTAATGTTTGTTTGCGATTTAATTTATTTTTCAGTATTTTTAAGGACTCTTGATTTCCTAACGCTCTCTTTAAGTGCTGTTTTGATGCGTATGTTTGCTTGTGCTCGTGTCATGGTTTCATCTGAAATGATCCACTCATTGATGAAAGTCTGTTTGATTTTCTCAAGAATATCCTTTTCGTTGAAAGAACGATTCTCCCTGCCATTAATATCTCGTAACAATTTAGCTCTGGATGATAAATCTCCCTTTAACCAACGTTCGTGTATCTGCTTTTTCCTGGCTTTGTAAAATTGTGAAATTTGTTCAGGTGTTTTTCTCATAAGGATTAATGCATTTTCAAATTTTATTTTCGATCGTATTGGTTTGATATGGTCTGAATCTTGATCTTTAATTGGAATCCAATACGTAAAGTTATTTGTTTTGACTTCATAGTAAATTATTTTATTACCATTAATCCCTTTTTCAACAATTCCTTTGACTCTCCCTATTCCATGATAGAAATGCACAACCCAATCACCAACATTAAAACGTAAATTTCCTTTTGCAATCATAACTCTCCTTGCGAAAGTGATATTAACATGTATTGGTCCAATACTTATGTGTCGAATATTGTTAAAACCAACAAAGATTAACAATCCCCTATAATTTGGCTATAAGTAGACAAAGTTTAATTCTCATAAAGATTTTACCATAAAATTCTTTGTAGATTGGTTGATTATTCATTGAAAACTTGGATATCTGAATGATAAGGTAGAAATATTTGAAATTTCTTGTTTTGTTGATGTCTGACATGCATTACTGATGTTTATCAAACCTTATACAAATAATTAAAGACTCTACTGAAAATACTCCAATTTCTGGGAAATAGCCAATCTGATGCCTCACAAATATATCAAATTTTACGCTTTTTATGGGATTGAACCATCAAAAAAGCATAAAAATGACACAAGACGCTCCACTTTCAAACAGAGCACACCCTTTTTGCAGTAGACTCATAGATGTAAAATTAAAAGGTTTGCGTGTCTTTAATATAGTAATGGGTTTTTACACCTGATACAGGGTGTCTTTATGATTGTGATCAGCAATGATACAACCTACCCGATATATACAAATTATTTGACATTTAAACTCGAGACTTTTTCACTCAATCCAGACCCGAAGTTATGGTATGAGTTGCCTTTTGGGATTGCGGTAGCTTTATTTTTATTACTATTAGCAGTTGCACACTTTTCCCTGGCGACATATGGATATAAGTTGTATGTCAGGAGTCTGAAGAAGGGTATGAATCCTGCTCGTTTCTATTAATATGCCCTAAGTTCATCATTGATGATTTGCACCTGTATAAATTATTAAGTATGCATATTAATAAAAACGCCTGAGATAGATCTAAGGCGTTTCTTGGTTTTATAAATGGAAAGAAAATTAGTGAGTAAACACAAAAAACCACTAAAAAGTATAATCAAATGAATTTTGTTTTTTAATTCAATACAAATTTAGGGATATTGACAGTTCATGCTAAGAAAGCTGAGTAAAAATGTACTCTTATACATTTTCATTTCATCGATATTATTTCTGAACAGCTGTGTAAAAATTTTAACCTTCCCAACAATAGATGTTTCTCCAACACAAATTGCAATCACAACCGAAACACTAATAAGAACACAAACGAGAACAACCATGCACTCTTCCACACCCTCTCCCACGCTCTTTTTAACATCCACGATGACTCCCACAAATACCGCAACGACTACTCCCACTTCGAATGCTACAATGACCTTGACACTAACATCTGAAATCCCCGTTGTTGTAGTAAATGTACAGGCAGCCCATTGTCGATACGGTCCCTCAAAATCCTTCCTTCACGCAGCTGATTTGTATGAGGGTGATCGTGGTGTTATTCAAGGGAGGTTTCAGTATAGTGATTGGTTTTACATCAAATGGGATAAGCTCGCATATCGTTGCTGGGTATCACCATATGTTGTTGAAGTTACTGGAGAGATTGCTCATATAGGTAATTGCAATATTGGATTGGAAAGAATTCCATCAACTTTGTACAATCCACCTCAAAATGTGAATGCCTATCGTGAAGGGGATATTGTTTCAATTACATGGGACCGTGTGGCGATGACAGAAGATGATGATCGGGGCTATTTGATCGAAGCCTTTATCTGCCAGGATGGCGCATATTTCTGGTGGACTGCACGTATCGAATCACAATTTACAACAAGTTACACCGTACGAGATGACGCAAGTTGTCCCTTGCCTTCCTCTGGCCAAATCTACACTGTTGAAAAACATGGTTACACTGCACCGGTGATGATCCCATGGCCACCATAATCCTCTCGAAAATAATGGTTTCGTAGAAGTGGTGGAAAGCTTGATTTTCTGTTTATTAATAAAATTACAATCGATTAGATAGCTATTTTCCAGTATACTGGGAGCATGATCCAGATTTCAGGTTTGGTAGAACGAATCACATTCTATAACCAATCAAATGGGTACTCTGTGATTAAACTCCGCCCTGAATATCATCAGGTAAAAGATCTTCTGGGCATAGATCTCGAGGGGTTAATAACTGTCGTTGGCATCTTGCCGGCGTTGAGTCCAGGGGAAAATGTACACTTAATGGGAGATTATCGTACGCATCCAAAACATGGGCTTCAGTTCGAGGTCTCAATTTGTAAGAAAGTTTTTCCTGAAACGCTCACAGGTATAGAGCGTTACCTTGGTTCAGGTTTGATCAAAGGGATTGGACCCCAACTTGCCAAAAGGATCGTTGGTCATTTTAAAGAAAAGTCACTTGAAATCATTGAGAATTCTCCCCAGGAGCTTCAACAAGTTCCTGGAATCGGATCTGATCGAACTGCCAAGATCGTTAAGGCATGGGAGGAGCAACGTCAAATTAAAGATATTATGCTTTTTCTCTATAGCCATAAAATCAGCACCAACCTTGCGGTTAAGATCTATAAGACGTATGGTGATCAAGCGCTTCAAATTGTAAAGCAGAATCCCTACCAACTGGAGCAGGATATTTATGGCGTAGGCTTTAAGACGGCAGATCGTATTGCTCAAGATTTAGGCTTGCCTTCGGATCATGCTTCTCGGATTGAAGCTGGCATTATCTACATCATGAATGAATTCTTGAATGAAGGACATGTTTACACACCAATACTAGATCTTATGATACAGGCAAAAGCTCTCCTGGGAGTTGATGAAGCAATGATCAAATCTGGTTTAGAGAGGCTCGCATTGATAAACCGGATAAAGTTGGATTCTGAACTGGACAGCAGTGATTGGGGTGTCAAAGTTAATGAATATGACCCAGAAGCATCTCTTAGGGGTATTGAACCCATTGCTTATCTAACGCCATATTATTTCAGCGAGATAGGTGTTGCAAATTGTTTGAATCAGCTTAATTCACATCCTGTAAAACCTCGGCAAGGACGGCTGGATTTTGATGATGACCGTTTATCAACAGAACAACAAAGAGCCCTTGAGATTGCTTTATTAAACCCTGTGAGTATCATCACAGGAGGTCCAGGAACGGGTAAAACGACCTGTCTCAAAGTATTGATAGAGCTGCTCGAAAAATATGACCTGAAGTACGCACTGGCTTCCCCTACTGGTCGGGCAGCAAAAAGATTGTCTGAAGCGACCGCTCGACCTGCGAGTACGATCCATCGATTGCTTGGATTTACACCTGGAAAAGGTTTCCAGTACAACGAGAAACACCCTTTGAAAATTGACTACCTGATTATTGATGAAGCATCAATGTTGGACTTGTTATTGACCTTCAATCTTCTGAGAGCATTAAGTCCTGGAACACAGCTTCTTCTTGTCGGTGATGTGGACCAACTCCCTTCGGTAGGGGCTGGAGATGTCCTGCGTGACATCATTTGTTCAGATACAGTCCCCATCTCACGGTTATTTAAAATTTTCCGACAGGCTGAAGACTCCAATATTATCTCGAACGCTCATTGTATCAATCAGGGGAAGATGCCTATCCTTTCAAAAACCTTACAGGGTGATTTCTACCTTTTTCCAGCTGAGGATGCTGAAAAGGCGGCTGCTTGGGTTGTAAATTTGGTTTCATCTCGCATCCCAGTGAAATTTTCAATGGATCCAATCAATGATATTCAGGTTTTATCCCCTATGTATCGGGGAGCAGCTGGTGTGGATGCATTGAATAAGATGTTGCAGAATAAATTAAATCCCCCCCTAAGCGGTGTAGGAGAACAAGAGTTGTTCGGGAGGATATTTAGAGTTGGTGATAAAGTGATGCAGATCAGGAATAATTATGATCGAGGTGTTTTCAATGGTGATATTGGACGTATTGCGGAAATAAATCGGATTGATCAAACTCTGACAGTTGTTCTTGATGAAAACAGGAGCATTCGATATGATTTTACAGAAGCTGATGAGCTTGTTTTAGCTTATGCAATCTCCGTTCATAAATCTCAGGGGTCTGAATTTCCGGTGATTGTCCTGCCTGTGCTGACCCAACACTATGTTATGCTGCAGCGAAACCTCATTTATACAGCCATCACACGTGCGAGAAAACTTTGCATAATTGTTGGTAATCAAAAAGCAATTCGCATAGCCATTAACAACAATAAACAATCAAAACGAAATTCACTTTTATCTGAAAGGTTATGTGTCAATGATTGAATTCGTATTACTAGAAGTGCTTGGATGCGAGTAATCTATGCCAACGATGATCTCGGTGGTTACGATCGTCGATGCACTTATTTTGTAGGACCTATTATAGGAGCAGGTATCAGTCAAGTGATACAACAATTTTTCTATACATGTTTTGGGGCTCGCTGGCCTTTGGTATTTGGCTTACTATTTGTTTTGATTGTGATGTTTTTACCATATGGTATTGTGGGTACATGGCGCATAAAAAAGCCGGATTTGCAGCAAGGCTGGCAGCGTCTCTGGCGATTAATTTCACCAAATAAGAAAGATAATACTACAATTGATCCAGAATGAACCCTTGAGGAATATCAGTTTTATTAGATCAAACACTTGTAAATGGGTTATAAAGCTCAATATTTTCAATCAGTGAGCATTATGTTGTAAATATCAATATTTTTACCCTATTCCCATCTCCCACCTCAATATATTCTAGGATTTCGCATAGATATTGAGTTAATATTAAATATTAGCGTATCCTATCTGTCCGGCAGGGAGGTGAACATTAGTTGGTACGCTTTTCCTCGAATTTTCCTCTATACAGAGCGGTCTAGAATGATAAATCAAAGTGTCCAAGTCCACTAAATGTATAAAGAGTGACTTATTGGATATGGGTTTGCGAAGTTTTTGAAGGGGAAAACGCAATAAAAGCCATACTATTTGATCTTATTGGATAGTGTGGCTCCTTAATTTCTATCGATGTGTGAGTTCAGGTTGAATTTTCAATATTATTCCTTGGAACAGGATCCAGATATGGATAGAATTATTTGACATTACGTTTTAGTTTTTCCAATTATTATATTAGGAAATACAGGTAACAATCAGACATCTATCAGTTCCCAGAGCTTATTTAAAAGTGCGGCATGTATTTAGAAAAAATATTTAATGACACCTTATTGAACCTCTAAGCGCAGCTGTTAGAAAATATACTAACAATCACGTTACCCTGTGTTTGAGCGACAAAAAAACACCGCATGGGTAAAACTCAAAGAAACGGTGAGTTTTGGTGAAATAATAGTTTATGAGAATGACTATTTTCAAAAACTATATCAATTTCAGTTATTTTGTTAACTTATCTATAATATTATATTGCCTGTACAAATAATGTGATATTATAAATTTGGTTTCAAAATTTTAGTAATATACATGCTTTCCCTAATGAGAAGTTGACCATTGTATATAGGCTCATTTTAATTTTGTACATCCGGATTTTATACCTGTTATCTTCGATCAGGATAATAAAGTTGTTTCTTTCTGTGTGGTAATACCTTCTTTGTCGAAGGCACTTCAAAAATGTCGTGGAAAGTTCCTCCCCTTTGGTTGGGTGAATTTATTACGTGCTCTAAAAAAATAATGATCGTGTTGACCTCTATTAATCGCTGTAACGAAGAAGTAGAAGGGATTAGGTTTCAATCTTGTAATAATGGATCATGCCTGTTGGGTGTTTAATTATCGAGGGACTAAGGTTGTAGAGTCCAATCCTGAGCTGGAGACCAATCTCAATGTTCAATCACAGTGGAAATTATTAGAGAAAAGACAGCACAAACGTCGTCGTTGTTATATAAAACATCTGTGAAAATTTAGAATAATAAAATTTCTTAATTGATCTCATAATTGAGTTAGTGGGCAAACAGCAGCTGTAATCACCTCAATTGGTCCAGGTGCCATGCACATGCACTGGTGATTTCACTCGTTCCCAAATTAAATTGTGCCGGGATTTGGTGCCTCATGGGAGACGAAACCACAGACGATAAGGGTTTTAATATGCAGCAAATCCCAAAACATGAACAGGATTTATTCTTAAAATTAACATCTACGATAGGTCAAGCATATAGTTTGCACACGCCTCAATCAATATCAACAGCTTTGCGGAGAGGCTCTACTACGGTAAACCACCCCTATCAGGATGGTCATTTCTACCTTCTGATGCTAATGAATGTGCAGCCAAAGACATTGTTACACTTTAACCTACACGAAATCCCCTTAATTATTACCCCCATAATAAGCGCTGCTGCTGAAGGTTTTTAAAAAGTTGTTGAATGGATCCTGAAACAATGCCGTAGAAGCGGGCAATTAACGAATTCTAACATTTATCAAAGCTCTGATCATATTGTGTAAATGCGTACAGCTATGTGAATTTAGTTAATTGCAAGGATTTTTATCAGACATTCAATCTTTACCTCAAATCAATCAATGAATAATTGATAGATGTCTGAGTTCTTAACAATAATGACTTACAAAGAGAGTAGTATCTAAATTTGGGTTATTCGTAACTTGAATAGATTCGATTTCAATAAATTCCCCTATAAATTTCAAATCCTGATAAGATTATGCCGTGAAAGCTCAAATTGAAATTTGTAATCTTCACTATAGGCTTGTATCTCATTCAGAAGTACAAGCCGACATTTTGCGCGGAATTTCCTTAAGCATTGAAAAAGGCTCATTTGTCGCTGTCGTTGGAGAGAATGGCTCTGGGAAAACGACTCTTTTAAAGCACATCAACGGCTTGCTCCTCCCTTCAACAGGAAGTGTATGCGTCGAGGGGATTGATACAAAAGACCCTCAAAACGTGAGAAACCTCAGGGCAAAAGTAGGAATGGTTTTTCAGGATCCAGCACATCAAATTGTCGCTTCCACCGTGGAAGAGGACATCGCGTTCGGACTTGAAAATCTGAATCTCCCATCAAAAACAATCCAGTCGACTGTTACAGATCAATTAATCTCTGCGGGGTTGTCTGCAGAGGCATCACGCCCACCTCACCTGCTATCAGGTGGTCAAATACAAAGATTGGCACTGGCTGGGGTTTTGGCACGGCAACCATCAGTAATCATGTTCGATGAACCCACATCAATGTTGGATCCCCTATCGCGGTCTAATCTGCTTGCAAGGATTCGAGACCTTAAACAGCATGGTATCACGATCATCTATGTCACCCACCATATGGAGGAAGCAGTTAAGGCTGATCGTGTTATTGTTATGAAGCAAGGGAAAGTTTTTATGGAGGGTTCTCCAGACGAAATTTTCGTTAACAACGATAAGCTATACGAAATAGGCCTTGAAGCTCCGGAAGCCATCACCATGGCAAGAGGTTTTAGGACGTTAGGTTGGAAAATCTCTCCATCCGTTCTAACAGATGAATCATTGTTGAATACCCTTCCCCAATATGATAGACCTTGTGGTGTTTCTCCTGTTGAACCTGTCAGTGAACAATCAGAAAAACTCATTGGCTTTCGTGATGTCCGATATACGTACCTCTCAGGATCTCCTCTTGCTAAAAAAGCACTTAGAGGTGTAAATCTTGATATTAATTTACAACGTGTGCATGGAATTGCAGGATCAAATGGCTCTGGAAAATCCACCCTCCTCCAGCACATTAATGGAATTCTCCGAGCATCAAGTGGGCATATTCGTGTTGATCAGTTTGTGATTAAAGACAAGGAACCCCCTTTACGTGAGATCATCAAGCAAGTAGGTCTTGTTTTTCAAAATCCAGAAACACAATTTTTTGAAGTGTTTGTCGGTGACGAGATTGCCTATGGACCAAAACAATTTGATTTTAATGACTTGAGAGACCGGGTTTCCAGTGCAATGGCGCTTGTAGGCCTGGACTTTGAAACGTTTAAAGATCGTCGATTAGAGACTTTAAGTGGCGGTGAAAAACGAAAAGTGGCTCTCGCTTCCACATTGATCTTGGATCAGAACATCCTGCTTTTCGATGAACCAACAGCAGGCATGGACCCACGATCACGTGATGACCTGCTGACTCTGTTTGGAAACTTGAATGATGAGGGAAAAACAATTGTTATTGCCAGTCACAGGATGGAAGAATTAGCTGAGGTGACAAATGATCTGTCCATTATGCATGCTGGCCAGGTAGAAATCTCTGGTAAGAGTAAGAATATTCTACAAAATACAACTATCCTTAGTCAGACTGGGTTAGAACCCCCATTAGCTGTTCGCCTTTCCCGGCAATTAATAATGAATGGCTGGCCAATTGATGGAAAAAACACAACAACTGGTGAGCGATTGATCCAAACGATCCGAGAGGTGACTCGATGAGTAGCCGCTATGAGTTCCTGGGCAATACGGCGATCGCTCAATATATCCCCAAATCGTCCTGGTTTCACCAAAGAGATCCTAGAGCACGCTTACTTTCTTTTATCGTAATTTTCTTTGCGGTTGTATTTACGCCTGATGTTGTGGGATTGAGCATCGGTTTGATCTGTGTAACAATTATCCATATCCTTGCCAACCTCTCCATAAAACCCACTCTAAGGGTGATCCGCAGGGCACTGCCATTTATCATTATCCTGGCGATCTTACAGATACTTTTTTCAAAACCAAGCGATACAGATAGCATATTATGGCGCTTTTTTGGTTTTGTGATTACACATCATGCTGCAATGAATGCCTTGATCATGATTTGTCGATTCCTTGTGTTGATTTCTCTCATCAACGCATTGGTTATGAGTATTTCCACGTCACAGGTTACCACTGCGCTATTTCATTTGTTAAAGCCCTTTGAAGGGATTGGCTTCCCTGTAAATGATTTCACAATGGTTGTGCAAATCACCCTCCGGTATCTCCCTTTGGTGGCTCAACTTGCAGAAAAAACTGCCAAAGCTCAGGCAGCGCGTGGCGGTGACTGGGAACAGAAAGGCTTTAACCCTATTCGGCAAGCTAAACGCGTCCTTCCCTTGATTGTTCCTTTGATGGTGAGCAGTCTTAGACGCGCAGAAACCATGGCTATAGCCATGGAATCCAGAGGTTTTAATGCTTCTGAAAAGCGCAGCAGTTTTTATTCACTAAATTTCGGTTGGTGGGATGGTCTCCTATTGATTCTAGCAATTGCCATGTCCACGTTTATCTTCCTTATTAACAAGCTCATTTAAAGGTTTGCGCCTGCTTTTTTCTTCCCCCGATCAAGTTGCTGCCAGATACTTACAACGGCCACAACCAGGATAGCTGATGCTGCAGCCTCTGGTAAACCATTTGCCAGGATAATTGCCAGCATAGCCTGCCAGGGAACATATCCTAGTAATCCGATCATCCCCAGAACAAGGGCAGTATTGGTTAGGCTGCCGCCGATGCCGGCAGCAATCAGAGCAGGGATTTTCCACCGCTTCAAACCACGAAAGATCAACCACGAGACCGGTCCAATGAACAACCGGGGCATGATTGATAATAGTGGATTGGTGAACCAAACATCTGTAGGGCCTGTTGGAGCAACTGCAGCCTGGATCAGGCTGAAAACACCGAAAATAAATCCGATCCCCAGCCCCACAACTGGTCCCTCCAAAACCGCGCCAATAATCACGGGTACCTGCATAATTGTTAGAGAAGCCCCTGAGATCCAGGGGATGAATCCTAATCTTGTTACGCCTAAGAAGATCGATATTGCGCTCAAAACGCCTGTGATCACGATTTTTCTTGTTCTTTGATGGATCATAGCTCTCCATTAATCAACTATTGAGTGGAATGAATTATACTCTCAAAATAACCTATACATGTGGTCATAAACCACAAAATTACATGCGGGTTTGGTGTGTTAACGAGTATCCGATATCTGACAACGCATTTAATCCATGCAGGTTGATTGATGCTATAATTATCACAATTGAAAAATAAAAAGGATTCATGAAATTAGGAACATTTCGGAGGATGTCAATGAAAATCGCTTTTATTACTGATGACGGAAAAACTATCAGCCGCCATTTTGGCCGTGCCGCTCATTACTTGGTTGTGGAATTAGCTGAGAATCAGATCCTCAAGCGAGAGATGCGAGATAAAATAGGGCATAATCAGTATGTTAAAAAAGACAAAGATGTTGATCATACTCAGGGAAGCGGTATGGACGCAGCATCGCATCGAAAACACGGAACCATGGCAGAAGTCATTCAGGATTGTGACGTTCTGATTTGTGGAGGCATGGGTAGAGGAGCTTACCAGAGTATGCAGTCGTTTGGTATCACGCCTTTTGTAACGGATCGCATGGATATCGAAGAAGCACTTCAATCATATATTGAAGACAAGCTGGTTGATCAGACTGAAAAGCTGCACTGATCTTTTATCATTCAGATATTGAACCCACCCCACAATGATTTTTAGAGAGCATCGAATTGTTTGTGGAATTATAAATTTAAGATTATGCCATTGATGGTTATGGAACTCACCAAAAAACATCACAATGAGAATACTTCTCTCCCAAACACATTCATTACGGAGATTATCATATTTCATGGCAAGAAACTCGGTTATTTCTAATAATGGTAGAATGAAAAATATAAGTTTTCTATCAAACCTTTATCTCAATATCCAAGAGTTCTAACTCAAAATGGCAATCGATTACATCCTCCCGGAGGACAAGGAAAAGCAAAATATGCTGCAGATAGGTGTGCAACACGCACACAGTCGCAACCCTGTCGTCTCCTATCTGGCGAGTTTGGGCAGCAAAGACAGCCGGCGTGTACAAAAAACAGCTCTTGATCAAATTGCATCGGCCCTCTCTAACCACAGCATCAAAGATTGCATGCAGTTTCCCTGGGAACAACTGGATTATGGGATGGTTACCGCAATCAAAGCCTGGTTAGATTCCAAATATGCTCCTGCAACAGTCAATCGTTATCTATGTGCTGTTCGGCGTGTCATCAAGGAAGCCTGGCGGCATCATTTGATCACAGCAGAAGAATACCAACGGGCAACAGATGTTCAATCAGTCACTGCCCAGCGATTGCCAACGGGGCGGGAATTGGAAAAGGAGGAGATAAGAAAATTAATCGAGGTGTGCCTCCAGGATGCAGATAATCCAATTCTTGGTATTCGAGATGCAGCAATAATAAGCCTGATGTATTCGTCTGGCTTGCGCCGTGCAGAGGTTGTTGGATTGGATGTTGATGATCTAAATAAAAAAAGGCATGAATTACGTGTCATCGGGAAACGGAACAAAGAACGCATAGCCTTCCTGGCAACCGGTGCTGTAAGAGCAGTAGAAAAATGGCTTGAGATTCGTGGTATGATGCCTGGCCCATTATTTTATTCCGTCAACAAGGGTGGAAAAATCGTACGATACCGTAAGGAAAGGATTTCAGCAGCAGAAAAACAAGGGGTGAAGCCCAAACAAATTGTTGCGAGGTTGAGCGATCAAACTATCTACCACCTGATTATTAAGCGAGCTTTACAGGCTGGTTTACGAAAAAAGGCAACACCTCATGACATGCGCCGTACCTTTGTGAGTGATTTATTAGATGTTGGTGTTGACCTTGCGACAGTCTCAAAAATGGCTGGTCATGAAGATACCAATACAACCAAACGTTACGATCGGCGGTCGTCTAAAGTCATGCAAGACGCTGTTGAAAAACTGGACGTCCCCTACCCTGAGGAATAAGAGCCATTAAATTTGTAATCAAAGTGAACAAACTTCTGGCATAAATGATATTGGAAATTCCATTTTCTCTTATCTAGCGCACCATTTTTGCAATTAGACCCCATCAATTCTTGACAACAACTGAGTCTTTCACTATGATTAAGCCATCCATAAGCCATCCGTATGGATGGTATTCAGATGTAAAGGAGCGCGCTATGTCAGACACAGAAAAAATCACGATTAACATCGGCAGTGTGGACCTCGGACGTGTTGACTTACTTGTCCAGGAGGGTTTTTATTCAAGCCGAGCTGATTTTATCCGCACAGCAATCCGTAACCAGCTGGAAAGACAAAAAACTGCCGTAGAATCCATCTCAACAAGAAAATCAATGGTCATCGGAACATTGGGTTATAATCGCAGTGAATTGGAAAAGAAGCGAGAAGCTAATGAGATGGTCAATGTAAAGGTTATCGGTATGTTTATCTTAACAGATGATGTAACACCGAACCTTGCTCTCGACACGATCCAATCTGTAACGGTTCGGGGTGTGTTTAAGGCACCTGATGATGTCAAAGAAGCTTTATCAGAACGGCTTCATTAATCTCAAATATAATCCAAGACTTTTTTAATGAACTAATCAGGGAAAAAAGGATAAGCCAATAATGGAAAAGAAAACACTACTGCCTCGAACAGATGTCCCAATTAATGAAACCTGGAACCTTGATAGTATATTTCCGAATATTGATGCGTGGGAAAAGGCTAAGAATGAAGTGACATCCAACCTAGCCCCGTTAACTGAATTTAAAGGGAAATTATCTGAGGGACCCAAAGCACTTGGGGATTTTCTGTCTTTATACGAAAAATCAGCACGGAAAGCTTTATTGGTGCTGATCTACGGCAGCTTAGCGAGTTCTGTCGACACAACCAATCAGGAAGCCTTGGCATGGGCAGGACAGGGGCAGAGTGTTTTTGTGCAGTTGAATGCTGCCGCATCGTTTTTAAATCCTGAATTAATGGATATTGGACTTGATAAATTACGAAATTGGATGAAACAAGATGAACGATTAGCACACCTAGGTCATTTTATCGATGAATTGGAACATGAAAAACAGCATGTTCGATCCAATGAGGTTGAACAGGTCTTAGCTTTCGCCGGTGAACCTATGAGTGATTTCTTTAAGGCATATACAGCCATCACCAATGCTGATCTGAAATTTGATGATGCTGTTGATGAATTCGGTACCTCGATAGAAGTTGGGCAAAGCAGTATAAATTCCCTGATCACACATGAAGACCGTAATGTTCGCCAAACAGCTTTCGAAAGTTATGCGGATGGTTACCTGTCATTTAAGAACACCATCGCATCCATACAAATTGGAGCAATCCACAGAGATATTTTTAACGCACGTACACGTCATTACACTTCTTCAATTGAAGCCTCACTGAATCCAAATAACATTCCCCCTGCAGTTTTTCACGCCTTGATCGAAACATTTAAGGATAACTTACCGACCTGGCATCGGTATTGGCGTGTGCGCAGAAAAGCGCTTGGCTATAAAGATTTCCATGTTTATGATATCAAAGCCCCTCTATCATCTGAATCTCCTGTAATTCCCTTTGAGAAAGCTGTAGAATGGATTTGTGAGGGGATGGCGCCTTTGGGAGAAGAATATGTCAGCACTATTCGGAATGGTGCACTAAATGATCGCTGGATTGATAGGGCACGCAACCGGGGCAAGAGACAGGGTGCTTTTTCAAGTGGTGTTTATGATACACACCCCTTTATTATGATGAGTTATGCAGATGATGTTTTCAGCATGAGCACCCTTGCGCATGAGTTGGGACACTCAATGCATACTTATTACACCACACACTCTCAGCCTTTTATATACAGCCATTATTCCTTGTTTGTTGCAGAAGTAGCAAGTAATTTTCACCAGGCAATGGTCCGGGATTTCCTGTTCAAATCGAACCAAGATCCGGTATTCCAATTGGCATTGATTGAAGAAGCGATGTCGAATTTTCATCGTTATTTCTTCATCATGCCCACACTGGCCAGATGGGAGCTGGAAGTGCATGAACGTGCAGAAGCAGGGGAACCGCTTACCTCAGACATTATGAGTGAACTCTGTGCTGACTATTTTGCAGAAGGATATGGTAATGATGTGTTATTTGATAAGGATCAAATTGGCATTACCTGGGCACAATTTCAGCACATGTATATGAATTTCTATGTGTATCAATATGCTACTGGGATATCTGCAGCAAATGCACTTGCGAAGCGTGTGATAGAGGGCAGCCAAGAGGATGTCGATCGTTATCTCGCATTTCTAAGCGCTGGTGGGTCGGTTTATCCTTTGGATGCACTAAGATCAGCAGGTGTTGATATGACAAAATCTGAACCTGTTGAGAAAGCATTTGAAGTAATGGCTGAGTATGTGGAGCGTTTAGAAGCACTTGTAGATAGTGGAGATATCTAATTACCTGAATGCCATTGAATAAGTATCAAGTTAGCTTAAAAGAAACACGCATCTACTAGAATTCACCTTCAAGCCATTGCAGTCCTGTAAGCTGGGAGGATTTTTCCCATAGTTGATTTGCTAAATCAGCATTTTTTGATTTGCGGCTGGGAGGTTTTGGGGCGCAATCCTTGAAATAGAAACCTTTCGAGGTGTCAATCTCGGATTCCCCTGCCAGGTATAGCAATGTTTGAGCTGGAACCTCAGGTGCGGTTCCCTTTTCCCGGCGCTTTCTCCATACCATGTGAGACACACCTTTAGACCCTTTGGACGCAATAGGTGTGTTGACCAGACCAGGATCTAGTGCAAATGCAGTGATCTTGTTAAATCTGCGATTGAACTCATGTGTGAATAGCATATTGCATAACTTTGATCGTTTATATGCCAACAATCCAATGTATGGCCAGGGGTTGGATATACTGTCAAGGTTCATGGGTGTTGTGAAATGTGAGTAGGAGCTAACGGAAATAATCCTGCCATTATCTGACCTTGTCAACAAAGGGGATAATCCATGTGCAAGGATAAATCCTGCCAGGTGATTGACGGCAAATGTCATCTCGATGCCGTCGATCGTCTCTTGTTTTTTCTCAAGGTAGATGCCTGCATTATTGATCAATACATCCAGATGCGATACCCCATATTTTTCAAGGAGGATCGGGATTTCAATTGCCAGCGCGCGTACTTCTTTTTGAATGGAAAGGTCAGCCAACAAATAATTTATGTTTCCATCAGGGAAAGCATTTTTAATTGTAGTTCTGGCTTTTTTATTTCGAGATTGTGATCGCCCGACACCAATTACATATGCACCAGATTGAACAAAAAGTTGTGCTGCAGCCATTCCAATTCCAGAGGTTGCTCCAGTGATAACAGCGGTTTTTCCAGTCAGGTCAAATGCCATAAATGCCTCTCTATACAGACGTATATTTCTTGAAATATCAAAAGTAGAAGTAGATTATAATACGATAGATTCAGGTTAAATAATATTAAGGCAAAGTTCTAATAAGAACATCTTATACTACCATCACATGGAGATTGGCAGGATAAGTTATTTATTGCCAGAACACTGCCAGCAGCCTATCTTGATCGACGGATGGCTAATAATCGAAAATAATAACCAGAAGTAAGGTTCATATATGATCAAGCGCTTTCCCTTTGTCACTTCGATCTAATTTTGTTATACTAAATTCTCAAGAAAGAGTTTATACTGAGATCTGCAAAAATGATTTCTGAAATCTCAATAATTGATTTCCCATTAGCTTAATCTCAATCACAAACAACACTTATATGTAACCTCAAGAAAGGATCTTAAGATGGATACCATACTTTATTTTATCTTCATATTTGTGCTTTTCATGGCTGTTTGGATCGTTAGCATGTTGATCAGTCGATCTATCAGCAAGAAAAAGTTAAAAAGATTTATCGATTATATCCATGAAAATCTCCCGGATATTGACCACGAGAATGATGAGCATTTATTTGCCAAACAAAAAAGTAAACAAGTACGTCCTGACATTATGTTGCTGATCAAAGAAGAACGACAAAACATCTTACTCATTCTTGACAGTAAAACTGTGGGGATTTCACATAAAAGTTATGCTTTTGAGGATTTGGTGGATGTGAATTCAACAAATCAAATCATTGGCAGGGGATTGCTGCCAAAAACTTATAGCTATGAAGAGACACTGCAATTGACATTTAAAGATGGTGAAACTTTTCAAATGATATTGGAAAATATTTCTAACAAACAGGGAACAGACCAGGGAGCGAATATAGTAAGAGAGATTTTTGCTCCTTGGCAAAGGAAGTTGAATCAGATCATCAAGGAAAACAAAGCGTAAGATTTTCCGATTTTAATAAATGATAAGCAAGTAATTCTCACGTCAAATTGGTTCAAAATAAAGTTTGAGGTTTATGATTTTCTTCTGATACCACTAAATAATTGAGAGCTATTCATGCTTGATCATTTTTGACCATATGAAATCTAATAAGAACTTTCATTTTTGAGAAAATTAACTTGCACAAAACTAAGAATTTCGACTATACTTATTATTGGAGTAAACACATTCAATCCTAATCTATCTTAAAGGAGTAGAAATGAAACGAATATATTTTATTTTGATATCACTTTTTGTGATAGCCAGTTTAAGCTTAGCCGGCTGTAAAGGTGAAGCTGAATTGGGTACTGAAGAAAACCCCATCCAATGGGTTTTTGTTCCATCCGGAGAAATGGAGGATGTCTCTGCTGGCGCTGAAGCGGTTGCAGATATGATCTTCGAAGAGACCGGTTTGGTAGTTGAAGTCTTCGTAGCCACGGACTACACCGCCGCCATTGAAGCGATGTGTTCCGGTCAGGCACAAATGGGTTCTCTTGCAACCTTCGCAGCCATTACAGCTGCTGACCGCGATTGCGCTTACCCGGCATTGGTCGCCACTCGTTATGGTAGCCCCACCTACACCGGACAACTTATTGCCGGCGTGGACTCCGGCATTAGCTCTTATGCTGATCTTGCAGGTAAAACCTTCTGCGCTACCGATGAGACCAGCACCAGCGGGTGGATCATCCCTTCGATCTACATGCGTGCTGAGGGCATTGATCCTAAAGAGGATGTTGATGTGATATTTGCGGGCAGTCATGATGCAGCCGTTATTGGCGTCTACAATGGTGAATGTGATGCAGGTGCATGCTACGTAGACGCACGAGCCGGTGTTGAAGACGAATTTGAGGATGTCATGGATAAGGTTTTGCAGTTGTCAGTTTCCATGGAGATCCCAAATGATGGTGTTCAATTTATCAAGGACTTCCCCGAAGAAATGAAACAGCAGATTGTCGATGCACTGCTCAACATTATGGAGACCGAGGAAGGTCAGGAAGCCATGGACAAGGCTTATGAATGGGATGGCCTTGAGGAGCATGATAACACCTTCTATGATGCATTCCGCCAGCTGCTTGACGCTGCCGGTGTCACTGCAGAAGATCTGTAAGATTGATCACTTCTTTCCTTAAATAAATATGATTATGAAACGGGGGGGCTGAAAAGTCCCTCCGTTTTAGTAATTAGATTGGAAAATTATGCTCGAAATTCGCCACCTGACGAAAATATATGATGATGGAACTGTAGCATTACGGGATGTTAATTTTACAGTACCTGACGGTGAATTCTTGGTTGTGATTGGCTTAAGCGGCTCTGGAAAATCCACACTGTTGCGCTGCATTAACCGTCTTATTGATCCAACTGAAGGCGAAATTCTCTGGGACGAGGTAGATCTTGCTGGTTTACAAGGGGACGAACTGCGCAGTGTACGCAGGAAAATCGGCATGATTTTTCAGCAGTTTAACTTGGTCAAACGCTCCACTGTGCTGACCAACGTGATGGCAGGCAGGCTAGGTTATACATCAACCTGGCGCAGTATCACAGGCAGCTTCACCCCTGAAGACAAACAGCGCGCAAAGAGAGCTCTGGAACGCATGGATATCACTGAGCAGACAAACAAACGTGCAGATGAACTTAGCGGCGGTCAACAGCAAAGGGTGGGGATTGCCCGTGCATTGATGCAGGAACCGCATATCCTCTTAGCGGATGAACCAGTTGCAAGCTTGGACCCTGTTTTGGCGCATTCCATCATGCAACATCTTGAACGCCTTAATAAAGAAGATAACATTACAATTATATGCAGCTTGCATTATCTCGACCTTGTACAACGCTATGCCACCAGCGTGATTGGACTGCGTGAGGGCAGGATTGTTTACCAGGGCAGCCAGGATCAAATCCGCCGTATGACGGATGCTGAATTCAAGACCATCTATGGTGAAGAAGCAGAGCGTATGGGCGGAATTACAGGTGACCTCAATGAACCTGCACCTGCTATTAATGAAACCGGAAGTGCAGCATGAAATCACAGAGGATACAATCTGAAGAAAAACAGAGCCTTGTCTCACCCATAGCTGCAGCTATAATTTCCTGCGTGCTTCCAGGGGTGGGTCAGATGTTAGCGCGAGCTTTCGGCAAAGGGCTGACTCTGTTGTTAAGTTTTGCATCAATGGTAGGCTTGTGGATCTGGCGTGTGAATAAAGTTGCTCGCAGGCAGCCGGATTTTCTCGCTAAAATCAAGAAATCTTTAGAGCTTCACCCAATTCTTGGATTTATCTTAGCATTGATAATCTTAATTTATGTCTGGATTATCTATGATGCTTATCGTACTGCTAAAAAAGGAAAGG
>CAYTXE010000023.1:0-24851 GCA_964441045.1 uncultured Candidatus Brevefilum sp. | reverse complement strand
CGATGAACTGCTCCCAGACGACTGGGAAAGCGCTTTGAAGGGATCGAGTGCCGTAAGACAATAGATCTGAAGCGAGTGTTTTATCAAGATCTGGTGTCAGCCAGTTTTCTAACCTAGTGCATATAGGTTCTGGGTCATCCGTTATTATCAAACCAAGGATGAAACCTGCTAAATGCTGTATCTCAAAAAATGCATCTGTCCATAGGTCATCAGCGATTGCGATGGCTGACAGGGAGTCTTCATGGATGTGTGGTCTGATCTCCAATTCCACCTGCCGTGTAACAAGGTCAGGCAAATGGTACATCGGGATAAGAGGTTGTGAAGAAATAGGCTCACCAATTCGCAACGTGCGGTTCGCATAAAGCTCAAAAATATCCTGCAGCTGCCGATGAAATGCTTTCGGTGCATTAAAAAAGGTGAGTAAGTGATCAATTTGAACCTGGAGACGTGCTGGATTAACCGCTGGCATGCATCCTCAGTTAACTGCGAGAATAATAGAAAATTCAGGTTCAGGGAATTCCATCATATTCAATCTTCCCTGATTAATCAATTAAGTTAATAAGCTTTAGCAAAGAGTGCTCTTTCAGAAGTTTCTTCACCGCTGAAAATACATTGCCCTGTCCCCTCAGGCTGCTCTATGGGGAAACAGCGTAAAGTGGCTTTGGTTTCATCTTTGACAAGAGCCTCATTTTCCGCACTTGGTTTCCACCAGACCGAACACCAACTATTATTGTTGATGATCTCTTTAAATTCAGAGAAATCTTTCGGTTCCGAGATGTGTTCATCTCGAAACGTCTTGGCTTTTTCCAGAAGATTTGCCTGGATTTTCTCCAACATATCACGGACGGTTTGGGCGATGCCGTCTTGAGGCACAAAAGACTTGCCTTCACGCCCGAGGAGATCCCTCCGAGCCAGGGCAACACTGTTTTTTGCCACGTCCTTAGGACCGATTTCCAGGCGGAGCGGAACACCACGCATCTCCCAATGGTTGAATTTAAAGCCTGGAGTGACTTCCGTTCGGTCATCTACTTTAACACGAAAATCACCGAGCTCGTTTTTCACTCTTTCCACAACAGACATTACCTGTGCTTTTTCTTCTTCTTTGCGGAAGATCGGGATGATTACAACTTGCACGGGTGCCAATCGCGGCGGCAGAACCAACCCCTGGTCATCGCCATGGGTCATGATAATCGCACCTATGAAGCGTGTTGAAAGACCCCAGGAAGTCGTCCAGCAATACTGCAGTGTGTTGTTTTCATCTAAATACTGGATATCAAATGCCTTGGCAAAATTCTGACCGAGGTTGTGGCTTGTGCCAGACTGAAGGGCTTTACCATCACCCATCATGCCTTCAATTGTGTAAGACCGAACAGCACCAGCAAATTTTTCACTTTCGCTTTTACGTCCTGGAACAACAGGTACTGCAGCTTCATTGATCGCGAAATCAGTATAGATATTGAGCATTTGTATTGTTTCTTGTTCTGCCTCCTCTTCTGTTGCATGGGCGGTGTGGCCTTCCTGCCAGTAGAATTCCAGCGTACGCAGGAAAAGTCGCGTTCGCATCTCCCACCGGACTACATTTCCCCACTGATTGATCAGGACCGGCAGATCACGATAGGATTGGATCCATTTTGAATACATGTGTCCGATGATGGTTTCAGAGGTTGGACGAACGATCAGGGGTTCTTCTAATTCAGAGCCACCTCCGATGGTAACCACGGCCAATTCAGGTGAAAACCCCTCCACGTGTGCTTTCTCCTTTTCAAGGAAGGACATGGGGATGAAGAGGGGAAAAGCAGCGTTGACATGCCCAGTGGCTTTAAATCGTCGGTCGAGAGCGTCGCGGATATTTTCCCATAATGCCCATCCGTATGGACGTACAACCATACAGCCACGCACCGGTGCATAATCGGCTAATTCAGCTCGCAGTACAAGCTGGTTGTACCACTCAGAATAGTTTTCTGATCTGGGGGTTAACTTTTTATCATTCATAATTACTTTCTTCTTCTCTTTACATTTATGTTTGCTTATAATGATTTTAAGAATTGACCCAGAAGTTCAAAGGCTGCTTCCGGGTTTGGTGCAAAAGCAAGAAATTCTCGGCTTCGCATAGGGATATTGTCTCCTAATGAAAGGAAAAGATGTCTCATAACAGTGTGCCATTCCTTACCGATCAAGATCACTGGCTTTGGTTTCATCGCATCAATCGCTAGGAGATTCCAGGTCAGACAAATTTCAAGCAAGGTACCAACACCACCTGGAAGGGCGATAGCTGCGTCACAGCTGTGTGTCATCTTATCCAGCCGTTCAATAAGGGTCTTACAATGCCATTCTTCACCTACCCATTTATTGTGTGCAACTGGGCGCCAGTCTTCGATTTCCTGGCAGGTAGCACCGATCACATGGCCGCCTGCCTCTTTGGCACCCTGTGATGTCGCTGCCATCGTGCCCATATAACCACCCGTTATCACAATAAGACCTGCGCCACCAAGCAGCTTACCCAAAGTGTAAGCCTGCTGATATGCACAGGTGTCAGGTTTTGGATTGGCGCTACCGAAGACACAAATTTTCTTGGTCATTATTATCCTTTTTCACTTCCTGATTGAGTTCCCAGCTGCGTTGATAGTTGTACTGTAGTTTTTCCAATACAGCCTTTTCAAGGTTGATCCCAGAGACACTGGCAAGCTGCAGCAGGTAAAGCATGACATCTGCTAGTTCACCAGCCAGTATATGGGTGTTTGGTAATTTCTCGGACCATTGAAAACATTCAAGGACTTCTGCGGCTTCTATGCTGAGAGAAACAGCCAAGTTCTTTGGTGTCTGTGGGCGTGCACTATCAGTTTCATACCAGCCCTTTTCCTTTACAAACTGATGCATTACTTGTGTAAGATCATTGATGTTCATCACGTCAGAATTATACATGATAACGATGGAATTGCCGATCTATCCTATGAAATTAATCGTTTTCGAATGATGGAAGATTATTTTTTCGCCACAACACCATAAGCTTGTGGTTTTGGTATAACGCTGAAGCCAGCTCTTTTAAGACGTTCCACTACCCCTCGACCGATGATAGCCCCTGACCGGCTATCAGGATTTCCGATATAGTGGAACAAACGTCCGCTGTCCTTCAGGATTCGGAAAAAGATATTATAAATGGATTGAGAGTATAAATGTCCTGCAAGGGTAAAAGTAGGTGGGTCATGGATTATCGCGTTGAATGTTCTTTCGGGGAAAATATGTGCTAAATCCCAACTGTCTCCGATAAGTTGAAAAATCTTAGGATTTGTAAATAGTTCTATTGACCAGGGGTTTAAACAGCAGATAGAAAGGACGATGGGATCGAATTCCACAGTGATGACTTTGCTGGCAGTTTTAGCAGCTTGGATAGCAGTATAGCCTAATCCTGTTGAAGTATCCAGAACGGTTCCATATGGTTTCCCCAATGCCTTTATTTTATGATCAGTATCCTCAACCGGTGTGATGTCTTTTATGCGGTGCATTGGGATACCTGAGATTAACATGGTAGGTGCTTTTTCAGTTGGCATCAGGCTGTAGTAGCGGTTTGTGCGCTCTGAATATAAACCTGCTTTTTCAAGCTTTCCATCCCGAAAAACGAAACAGTTGTTTTCATCTTGGTTTATTGTCTCAACTTGAGAAAAAGTTAGAATCTCCCCATTTGGCAGCTCCCATCCGCTTTTGGTCTTGCTAATTTGAACATAAGACCTGTTAAGATCAGTGGATAGAGACATCGTCGAAGGCGTGTTTTTCCCTACCAATGATCGTGTTTGGAAATGAGAAATTATCATGTTCATCAATTTTTGGGGGAGCCTTAATTAAGCGTTAATCACCAAAAAAAAGCTCCTGCCAGATCTCCCATTTTTCCACTTTATCGACAACGACTTCAGGTTGTTTTATTGGTGTGGCGATGGGTTCTGATTGCGGTAAGAGAACGATGGGTATATCCCCCTCCTGGATCATTCCTGCTTCCTCACGTGCCCATTTTTCAACAGCCTCATCTGAATCGGCATAGGCTATTTCTGTTTTTAGGGTGTCACGTGTTGATTCCAGATCAGCATAAACCTGAACGAGCCGCTTTTCCTGTTTGCGCAACCTGGTCATAAGGACCATACGCTGGTTGAAATCCATTAATAAAAGTACCAAAATTATCACCAGTACGATTACAATGAAACGCTTGTCTTTAATGATTTTTTTCATCGCTTAAGAAACTCTATAGTCTATTAATACCGTTATAATTATTGTACCATTTTATAGAGATGAACCTTGAAATTAAAAATCCCACAGAGAAGCTGTGGGATAATGCCGAAGGAGGGAGTTGAACCCTCATGAGCCCAAGGCTCACTACGCCCTGAACGTAGCGCGTCTGCCAATTCCGCCACTTCGGCAGTGGTTCTTATTTTATCTAAAAATTATATTTTGTCAACCTGAACTTCTAAGATAATCAGCCCGATTTCTTATTATGATTATCGGATTTCTGACTTACTGATAAAATAATCGCATTGCAAAGTCAAACAAGTAAAAAATTCAAAAGATTCCATTATCACAAAGGAGTGAAATTTGAAGAAAAGAATACAAACCATCTTGTGGCTTGCGTTTTACTTTCTGATGGTGTTTTTACCTTTAGTGTTATTGATGATTTTCCCTCGACCTGAAGGACGAGAATTTTTAAGAGAGGTATCGGTTGCTCTGGGATTTTTAGCCATGGCGTTATTGGGACTGCAAACTATCCCAACCTCCCGTCTAAAATTTTTCACCAGGGTTTTCCCCATGGACACCTTATATAAAATCCATCACAACCTTTCAATATTCACCCTCCTGATCACAATAGCCCATCCTATCCTTCTATTCATTAACAACCCGAAGACATTGCAATTATTGAATATCTTCGTAGCGCCCTGGCGAGCAAAAGCCGCAGTGGTATCAATTGCTGCCATGTTGATCTTGGTGGCTACCTCGATTTGGCGTGAAGAAATGAAAATCAAATATGATATTTGGCGCTGGATTCATGATGCCTTATCCTTCCTGGCGATCGGATTAGCGATTTTTCACATGTTCAAGGTTAATTATTATATGTCCCTGACCTATCAAAAAGTGATTTGGCTAACGCTAACAGGTATCTGGCTGCTGATCATCCTTTACATCCGGGTTATTCGACCGATCAGGATGATCAAACGCCCTTACAAAGTTGTTAATCTTATTGAAGAGCGAGGACAATGCTGGTCGCTTTATCTTAAACCCGATGAGCATGAAGGTTTTGATTTTGAGGCAGGTCAATTCGCATGGATCACAACGGAATCCCCCTTCATTTTCAGGGAAAATCCCTTCTCATTTACAACGAATTCTGATCATGATGATGATACATTCGGGTTTACCATTAAGGAGTTGGGTGATTTTACAAATACGATCAAAAACTTGCAGCCAGGTCAGACGATTTATGTGGACGGTCCGTATGGCAACTTTAGCTTGGATGATCATGAGAATAGAAGTTTGGTGTTTATTGCTGGTGGGATTGGTTCTGCACCTGTGATGAGTATGCTGAGGACTCTGGTAGATCGAAACTCTCAAAAGGAAATGGTCTTTTTTTATGGCAATCCGACCTGGGAAACAGTTACCTTTCGTGAGGAGTTAGAGGAGATTGGAAAGAAGCTGAATCTGAAAACAGTTAACGTATTAGAGAAACCTCCTGAGGGTTGGGAGGGTGAGTCGGGATTTATTACGACCGACGTCATGCAGCACCATTTACAAAACGACTATAAAAACTCGATATTCTTTGTATGCGGCCCCTTACCGATGGTCAAAGCATTGAATAGGTGTTTCAAAGACCTTGATATTTCTCCAAAACATGTATTCATTGAACAATATGAAATGGCTTAATGGAGGTAATAATGGATAGTCAGCATGTCTTAAAGCGTATGTTTGTCATAACCACCGTGGTGCTTTGCCTGGTTCTTGCATTATTATTTGGTGCGATACAGGCTGGTTTGATCTAAAGTATTATCGTAAGCAGGAATCCTCATGCTAAAGGCTGGGACCATTTCCAGGAATGGTCCTTTTTATATGATTATCAAACACTTAATCATTCCGTCAAACTGACAACGCAAATTAATTTCTCTGAACAAATGACTCAATCATGGAATATTATCATTCCAAATTTGCATGATACTTCATGATAATTTTATTTGGATTTTGGATGTTTAGTTTCTCAATCAATCTGATGATGACAGCATCACACAGTATCAATAAGCTTTGCTCAAAGGTATTAGCACCAGGCTGAAAAGACTTTATCGCTTGTTTATTTTTGACTTTCGAGGTTGATGCTGAGATTTGAATTACAAAATTTGCCAGCTGCCCAATCGTTGAATTCGGATAGATTGTAAATAAAGCCAACTTTGCACCAGCTATCCTGGCATTATTTGCTACAACTTTCATTGTCTCTGTTTCTCCAGATCCTGAACCAATGATTAAGAGATCTCCTGGACCGATGGCCGGGGTAACTGTCTCTCCTACAACATAAGATTGAAACCCAAGTTGCATCAAGCGCATCGCCAGCCCGCGCATCATTAAAAGAGAGCGCCCCGCTCCCGCAACAAAAATCTTTTTTGAGGATGAAACCATATCGACTAACTTTTCCACTTCCAGTGAATTGATGTTTTTTAGAGAGTTTTCCAGCTCCTCTAATATTTTGAGACTAATTTCAACAGGATTCATTAAATTATTCCTTCTTTTCTTTATTGATGGTTCCTAATAGCGGCTTTCATCTCAAGAACAGCCTCTCGTAGGTCAGGTGCCTTTGTTAGTGCGCTGCCTGAAACAACGATATCTGCTCCGATAGCTGCAATTGATTGAATTGTCATCAAACTTATTCCACCCGCCACAGCTATTTTAGCCCGAGTCAGGTAACCTTTCACCTTTTTTAGATCATCTATGGGTGGTTTTCTTATGTTCTGTTCATCTTTTGCAGTATGTAAACAAATATAATCCACACCGAATTCTTCTAATTCGATTGATTTTTCAATAATATCTTTTACGCAGAGCATATCTGCCATACACTTACGTCCATAAATGCTTGCAGTCTCAACAACTGCGTGAATTGTCGCATTCGGTGATATTGCTAAAACAGTGACAATATCTGCTCCTGCATCATAAGCATAGCCAGCCTCAATACCTCCACCATCTACGATTTTGGTATCTGCTAATATGGACAGATCAGGATATTTATTCTTAATCCTTACCACCGGGAGAACACCTTCGTGAATGATCATAGGCGTGCCAATCTCAACAATGTCAATAACATCATAAATTTGATCCACCATTTTAACTGCAGTAGTTGTGTCAACCATATCAATGGCTATTTGCAACTTCATAATTGTCTTCCTTGTTTTTTGTTAATAATAGTAACAGCTTTTGGCTTATTAATGATCTGTCGACCAATCGGCTTTCTAAAGATGAGAACCTGTCATATAGGTTTGAATTTGATTATTTTTGTATTTATTCAACGACCTCGGTATAATTTTGACATTGATTCCTTATAGACCAGGGTTTTATGACACAATCCCGATCACTTATACTTATTGGTGTTTTGATACTATCAGCCTGCGCAGCACCATATCAATCGAATTCCGGTCAAGTGAACGGAAAGCTGGAAGCAGATATCACTGGTACTCCAACTTTTACAGTTGAACCCAGTTCAACACTTACTGAAACTGCCACATCTACTCCAACAGCAACACTCATACCCCCCACATTAACTCCTACACCTCAGAAACTCAGCATGTTTTCATCAGAATCGTTGAGAAATGGGGTTGTTCCTGTGCAATATATTGCAGATACCTGCCATTATCTGGAAAACCGGTGGGGGGAGGGAAAAAGTACGCCTGGCACGATAGTTGTACCGATTATGTTCCATTCGGTTGTCAAACCAGGACGTAAGATTACTAATATGTCAGATATTTCACTATCAAGTTTTGAATATTTTATGGCAAAAGCAAAGGATATGGGCTTTTCAACGATAACAATTGAAGAATTAATTGGATTCCTAAACGCAAATGAAAAGATTCCAGAGCGCTCAATGCTGCTGATCCTGGATGATCGGCGTCCTGGGGTGACCGAGGAATATTTCATGCCCTATCTTAAGGCAAACGATTGGACATTGACCCTTGCGTGGTTAACAACGGAATTGACCTCTGACTACACCTGGGATCGCATGGAAAGGTTAGCAGAATCTGGAAGACTGGATATCCAATCCCACGGGCACAACTCTGAATACATTCAAAGTTATACGCCAATTGAAGTGGTCGAGAAAGAATTGTATGAGCCCATTCAGGTTATCCAGGAGCATTTTGGGACAATTCCTCAAGCACACATTTGGTCAGGCGGCAACTTCACTGAGCAGGCTATTGAAATCGCACGTAAAGCCGGCTATCAGGTTGGATTTACCGCTTATTCACGAGGTCCGCTCCTTTTTAACTGGATTCCCCAGGGTGAGATCGAATTGAGTGTTGAAGACCCCTTAATGGTATTGCCTCGATACTGGTCAACTGATTTATCTGTATCCCTTTACCATGCATTAGAAATCAGCGAGGAAGCCCAGCAGTATGCTGAAGCTGTCAAAGAGGAAGAATTACGATATCTTGACATATACTGCCAGGATCAAGAGGGAGATTAGGAATTTGCGGATGAAGCGGATTTTTGGAGTTTTCATCATGGCAGTGTTTTTCCTGAGTGGATGTTATAAACCCGGGCCTGGTGCGCAACCCTGGAAAGTCTCCGGTTTGTATGACAGCGATGAACAAATTGAGATAACGGCAGCGGCTACCGCATATGTGATGAATGATCCCAGGGTCAAACCAATTCTTCCTACACCGACACCCAACGTCCCCATTATTTTGCCCACACCACGCAGCAGCACCCTGACCTATACCGTGCAGGTGGGAGATACATTACGGATAATTGCTCAAAAGTACCAGGTATCCATTGACCAAATCGTCTCGACAAACAATCTGTACAACCCGAACTTGATTGAAGTGGGACAGGATTTGATGATCCCGCCACCCTCTATAGAGAGTATTGCACCAGCATATAAAATTATTCCAGATTCCGAATTGATTAACAGCCCTTCTAATGCTGCATTTGATGTCGAAAGTTTCATTAACAGCACAAATGGTTATTTAGCCTCCTATACTGAAGAAGTTGATGGAGTTTCAACGTCCGGGATTGATATTGTGGAGCGCATTGCTTTAGAATATTCAGTCAATCCACGTATGTTACTGACCATATTGGAATACCAGAGCCATTGGATAACCGAAAAGTCGCCTGATGACGAGACTTTGGTTTATCCGATGCGTTATTATGCTGCCTGGTACGAAGGTTTATACCAGCAGTTAGGTTGGGCAGCGAATTTATTGAATGAAGGCTATTATCTTTGGAAGATCAATGCAATTACTGTCTGGACACTATCAGACAGCAGTGTCATCCAGGTTGATCCTACGATAAACCCTGGGACCGCTGGTGTGATCAACTTAATGCGTTATCTGAACGATGAAACGACATGGGAGAAGACGATTTCTGAAAGTGGGATTTTCGACACTTACTATCGATTTTTTGGTAACCCCTTTAAATATGCTGTTGAGCCAATGATACCAGAAAACCTGACCCAACCTGCATTACAGCTTCCCTTTGAAGCAAGGGTCGTCTGGTCTTTTACCGGTGGGCCGCATGGCGGATGGAACACAGGATCTGCTTGGGCTGCACTGGATTTTGCACCTCCAGGTGCCGCTTTGGGATGTTTTCCTAGTGAGGCCTGGGTGACAGCTTCAGCACCAGGTGAGATTGTCTATTCTGATCATGGGGCTGTGATTGAGGATCTCGATGGTGACGGTGTCTGGCAAACAGGATGGTCAATTCTCTATATGCATATTGATTCATGGGAGCGCATAGAAGCGGGTCAGATGATTGCAGCAGGTGATCGTATTGGACATCCTTCCTGTGAGGGTGGATTTTCAACAGGTACACACCTGCACATTGCCCGGCGTTATAATGGAGAGTGGATTGCAGCAGATAGTGATGTGCCCCTGATCATGGATGGTTGGAAAGCAGTTGGTTATGGGGTTGAGTACAATGGCTATCTGGTAAATGGAGATGAGACTGTGGAGGCATGGGATGGGCGTTCGACGCTCAACGCCATCAAGCGCTAGAGATCGGTATTATAGGCGCCGACTGAGAAGGATGGGCGTCCTATTGACCGTTGCACTGGTCTTGGCTGTGGTGGTATGCGGCAATTTAACGTATCCTGTGATAGCCCCAGACACCAACCCTGGTGGAGGCATGGCGGTCAATGAAACAGAGACACCTGCCGCTGTTAGTGTGTTCACTGAAGAATTATCGAATAAGACACCCCCCACTGAAGCGGTTGTAGAAGGAACAACTGTACCCGTGCCAACCCAGGGTCAGATTGTACCTCCCAGTGATGACACCCATATCTTATATTACACAATTGCTGGGGACAGTTTACCTGTAGTCAGCTTACATTTTGGTGTTGATATCAACGAGATCACTTCACCTGAACCACTGGATCCCAAAGGTTTGCTGCCTCCCGGTCAGCTATTAGTTATTCCAAACAAACTCGATGAAACAAGTTCAACGACGAAGCTGCTGCCCGACAGTGAAATTACATTTTCCCCCTCTACAGTAGATTTTGATATTCATGAATTTGTGAATTCAGCAGGAGGATATCTTGCTACCTACGAAGAAGATTTACTTTCCACTGGACGGACTTCGGGGGCAGATATCATCTCTAGGATCTCACTGGAGTATTCCGTCAACCCACGACTTTTACTTGGCTTTCTGGAATATCAATCTGGCTGGGTGTATGGTTTTCCGGATGCTGAGAATAACTTATTAATTGAATACCCGATGGGTTATGTCAACAGCATGAAGAAGAATCTTTACCTTCAGTCTGCCTGGTTCGCCAGCATGGTCATGGATGGTTACTATGGTTGGCGAGAGGGGCGCCGTCTTGTGATTGACTTCCAGGATGGTCAGGTCTTACGATTGGCACCGCAGCTGAATGCGGGGACAGTAGGTCTGATGAGTGCCTTTACTAACCTGTATGATTTTGAGGAATGGTCTCTTGTCTTATACGGTGAAGAAAGCTTTTTAACCTTCTTTGAAACAATGTTCGATAATCCCTGGATTAGGGCACAAGCTGTGGAGCCCTTAATTCCTGCTGATACAGTTCAACCGGAAATGATCCTGCCATTTGAGAAGAATAAAGTGTGGGCATTTACAGGTGGACCACATGCTGCCTGGAGTTCAGCTGATGTCTGGGCAGCGCTTGATTTTGCACCTGCCACTGATAAGACAGGCTGTTATGTATCAAATGCCTGGACCGTGGCTTCGATGTCCGGGCGCATCATTCGATCCTGGAATGGTGTTGTAGTCATCGATCAAGATGATGATGGGTATGAGCAAACAGGGTGGACTTTTCTTTATTTGCATATTGCTGATGAGGACCGAATTGAGGTCGGGGAGTGGGTGGAAGTAGGCGACCGAATTGGACACGCTTCATGTAAGGGTGGCAGGTCGACAGGCACCCATATTCACGTAGCAAGACGCTATAATGGCGAGTGGGTACCAGCTGATGGACCACTTCCATTTACGCTGAGCGGTTGGGAAGCAAGAGCTGGAACATTAGCGTACAAGGGTTGGTTGATCAGGGGGAGTGAGATCATTTATGCCAACACTGCCAGCACCTATGAAACACAAATCATCCGTGAGAATTAAAAATAAATGTTAACCGGGTTATTTGTAATTTGGTTCGTCCATAAATATTCAATTATCGCCAACTGGACATTTACCACACTTTAGAGTATGTTTGGAAGTCATAAAAAGAATAAAATCCAACCAAATCCTGGATTAAGTTCTGGCTTATCCACTCTTGATTGAAGATCCCAACTTGAAGATGATCCAAAAATTATTTGTAATCTTTATCATCATACTCCCCTTGATTATTGTTGCGTGTGCACCGACAATGCAGCCTACAATGATCCTTCCATCGGAACCTGATGAAGAAGCTGAAGAAATTCCAGCTTTCACACCTTATCCCACCCGTCCTGCCTATGAGCCTGGTGAGACAGTAGCGTATACTGCTCAAACGGGTGATACGCTTATCGCCTTAGCTAAACGGTTCAATACATCCATCGAAGAGATTCGGGAAGCCAATTCGTTTATTCCTGAAGATGCGACTACCATGCCGCCCGGGATGCCAATGGAAATCCCGATATATTATCGGGCGTTGTGGGGAAATCCCTACCAGATCATCCCAGATTCAGCATTTATCAATGGTCCAGATGCGTCTGGATTCAGCACTTCATCCTTTATTGAATCACAAGCGGGTTGGTTTCAGTCCTATGACGCCTGGGCATTTAACGGCACACACACAGCAGCAGAAATCGTGGATTATGTTGCGGTTCAATACTCGATCAGCCCAAAACTATTCCTGGCTTTGTTGGAATATCAGGGTGGGGCATTCTCTGATCCTGTCTTGGATGCAGAGGATGAAACCAATATCCTTGGATTGGACTCCAATTACTGGACTGGTGTCTATCTCCAGCTTTCCTATGCTTCGAATATATTGAATGATGGATATTATCGATGGCGAGAGGGAGATCTGATCGAATTTGAACTGGCGGACGGTTCATTGGTTCGCCCGGACCCCTGGCAGAATGCTGCAACAGTGGCTTTGCATTATTTCTTTTCAAATGCCCTGGGTGTTGATGCTTATCATGCAGCTGTCAGCGAGAATGGTTTTATTCAAACTTATCAGCAATTATTTGAGGACCCATGGAGTATTGAACCCCATATCCCGGGGTCGCTGACCCAGCCTGAGATGCAGCTGCCCTATACAAATGATGTGGGTTGGGCATTCACAGGTGGGCCACATACCGGGTGGGGGAGTATGGAACCCTGGGCTGCGTTGGATTTTGCTCCTCCCTCAGGTGTCACTGGATGTTTTGAATCCTCACTATATACGACTGCTGTGGCGGACGGGATGATTGTCAGGGATGGCGATGGCATTTTGGTGTTGGACCTCGATAGTGATGGTGATGAACACACAGGTTGGGTGGTGTTTTATCTGCACATTGCCAAACAGGATCGTGTTCCTGTGGGAACAACTGTTAAAGCTGGTGACCCACTTGGGCATCCTTCCTGTGAAGGCGGTCGCTCTACGGGGACACACATCCATATTGCTCGAAAGTATAACGGTGAGTGGATAGTCGCAGATGGTGTGATTCCCTTTGACCTTGCAGGTTGGCGCCCAATCCGTGGTAATGAGGCCTATAGTGGGTGGCTTATCAAAGGTGATATGAAAGTTTTAGCCAATACAAACCCTGATAATCGGAGTACGATACCCCCCGAGTAAACTGAAATAAATTTGTGGGTTAAAAACAAATCATATTTCATGTGATGTCTTGAATTTGATAGATATTTTATGAAAATCTCAGGAATTAAGTGTCATGATCATCCCAGAAATGTTGTGACAGAAGTGTTCCTTGGTGATCACAGGTATGGTGATTAATTAAGAAACAGCCATGGGTTCATTGGACTGCCATTCAGCCGCAATTCAAAATGCAGGTGCGGACCGGAAGAATTCCCTGTGCTGCCCATTGAAGCCATAAGCTGACCTTTTTGTACATTTGACCCACAGGGAAGCAGTGTTCCATCCATCAGGTGTGCATAAAAGGTTTGCCAGCCGTCATCGTGATCAACCACGATCAAGTTGCCATAACCCCGATCGGACCATCCTGAGTAGACGATTACACCAGTATCAGAAGCATATATTGGGCTGCCGAAATCACCATCAAAATCAAGCCCGTTGTGGACCGGCGGTGTGTAATCATAGCCTGAAAGCCAGGTCGCCGTTGTCGGCCAAGTGAAGGTGCCTGTGCCCACATTGCCGTAAATGATTCCCCCACATGCACCAGGACCAAGATAGGAGCTGCCTGATGCGGCTTCGTCCCGAGCGACAACCCACGAAATTGTTGGTCGTACACCATCCGGTACAACAAGCATTGTCCCCGGTTTAATATTCGGGTTGGCGTAATCACCAATTGTGGCAGGGTCCAAACCATTTCCAGGATAATTAACGATCACATCTGGATCCACGCCATAAAATGAAGCTACCCCATTCAAACCTTCACCTTCTGACCATTTGTGGTACACCCCATCTACTGGAAGAATATACAGCTCTAAACCCACGATCAAACCGTCGGGTGTATCCCCGATGATATATCGGTTGGACCACAGCACAGTTTCAGGCATCAGGTCAAATTTTTCTGCTATGCCGAAGATCGTATCACCCGTCTCCACAGTGTAGGTCGTGACTTGATTACGTTCTTCAACCTCAATATTTTCATCGAATTGTGGTTTGGGTTGTCGGATAACACCGCTAGCCTGACCATCAGCAGAAAACGAGGGGGTCGAGACATTGTCTGGGAGGGCTTCAGCCTTTGATGTCGGCGTCGGACTTTTTTCTGGCGAAGCCATTGTTCCAGAGGTGATCAGGGAACCAATGCCCCAAACAATAAGAACCATGACGCAAAAGGCGATTATGTATAACCCTATCCGGAGAACCAAGGGTTGTTTTAAGAAATTATATTTTTGAGGTTTGTCTATCGCTTTCGTGTCCGTGTTATCCGTTTCATCGATGGCAATTTCACACTCGTTAAGGTTATTTTCTTCGGTTATTTGTGGGGAATCAGCAATATCGTCCATGTTTTCACTCCAGAGGCATCATAACATATTAGAAATGAAAGTCAAGCGAGAATTAATGACCTGTTGGAAGAGAAACATGCGGATCGTGTAAAGGGATCATTTCTGGTCGATGTCATTTATGGAGTGATCTTTATCTCAAATGAGATAAGGAAAGATGATTTGGCAATGCTTATGACAATTTTCCTGTGGATTTTCCTCTATGAATTCAATCAGGGTGTGTTCAAAAAATATTCTTCGATAAGAGGTGTAAGGTCTGCGTCTGTGTTTTGTCTTAAAATTCTCCAAAAATCTTCACTCGTGGCAATGTCATACAGGTTTTCCTTGACATATGCTTTCAAAAACTTAAAGAAGGCTTCGTCACCGATAGTGTCGCGAAGGTCCTGCAGGAAACATGCCCCATTCCGGTAAACAATATCGCGGTATTCTCCGAGTCCGCCACCGAAATAGATGGAAATATCGATTTTGCCTGAAGGATTATGAAAATCAATATAATTTTCCAGATACCAGGAAAGGTGTTCGGGATAGTATCTTTCGTAAAATAATCTTTCAGAATATGTGGCAAATGCTTCATCCAACCATGGTTCTAAAGCCTGATCATTCCCGACCATACTGAAAAACCATTGGTGTGCAATTTCGTGCGCAGTATAGACGTGGATATTTGACTTGGGTGTACCAGGATAAAGATTATAAAAATATGGACTCAAGAAGATCAATCCATCAAATTCCATACCGATATCGGAATTAAATTCAACGACTGATAGAAGCTCACGGTCATAGGGTCCATATAACTCCGTATAGAGTGAGAGAGCCTTAACAGCGACATCGGCGGTGACTTCTCCAACAGGAGCATGCTCAGAGAATGCATAGGATAGGATAGTTGTGTCATTCACTTGACGCTCAATGACCTCAAATTGATCGCTGATGGAAAGGGTGAAAGTTCTGACGAGATCAATTTCATAATGGATGACCCCATCTTCTTCCTTCGGTATAGCTGGGGCTGCTATCTTGAAATTTTCCCGTCTGTCTGTAAACCTCAAAGAAACATGAAATTCAGCCAGTTCAAAAACGAGAAATTCGCCGATGAAATTACTGTTGACTAATTGAATTTCGTGTGCGATCCATTCGCCAGTTTCGTCAATCGGCGGAATAAAAGGAAACCAGTAGGAAAGGTTGAGCTGTTTTCCCGAATGGCTGAATACCCCCCCCCGATCTGGCATGTAGAGTTCAAATTCGTGTATGATCTCGATTTGTTCTCCGGGCAGGAGGGGTGATTCCAGGGGGATCACCATACGGTGACTTTCCCATTGGAAATTCGAAATGGCTGTCCCATCACCTTTTTTTACAGATTTGATGAATATCGTATCTTGAAAAATTGTAGGGTAAATGATGAACACGATTTCATTGATCGGTTTATCAATTTTATTGGTATACACGGCACGGCTGGTTGCAGTGATAAATCGATTATAATAATTGATTGTTGCATCGATGAAGTACTGTGTTTGTTGACCATTAAGCGGCAAGGCAGTGGATGTTGGGGTTGGGCTCGCAGTGTTAATAGCAGAAGGGATTTCAGTACTGGTAGCAGTCTCTGTTGCTGCTGGTGTTGGAAAAGTTGTTGGCGCTTGATTATCGGCAGGACTGCATCCCATGAGAAGACTCAAGGTCACCATAAAAAGGAATACTTTCTTGCCAATGGTTCTGATCAAAACTATATACCTCCGCTTTCTCAATCATTGGATTCTACCAGAGTAACCCTTCAAGTGCCTATATTCATCATTTGATCGTTATCGTTTATTCTTCTAAAAAATATTCTTATGTTAAAAATTGTGAAGGAACCAATTCCTTGGCTAAAAAATTAACAGGATTACGAGGTTTTATCTTCATCTGGGTGGGGCAGGTATTTTCTATGATCGGTTCGCAGATGACCCAGTTTGCTATGGGGATATGGGCATGGGAAAAGACCGGTCAGGCGACGCCATTGGCGCTTGTGGGCTTTTTCTCCTTTGCACCATTGATCATTTTTTCTCCCATCGCCGGAGTCTTGGTAGATCGGTGGAACCGCAAGTTGGTGATGGCAATTAGTGACATTGGGGCTGGAATCGTCACATTGGCGATATTTATCCTCATGGTCACGGGAAAACTTGAGATTTGGCATCTTTACATTACCGGTGCCGTTGGGGGAATCTTTGGTGCTTTCCAATGGCCGGCTTATTCAGCCGCGACAACTTTACTGGTACCCAAAAAACATTATGCCCGAACAAGCGGGATGATCTCCGTGGCTGAGTTTGGTATTGGAATCATAGCACCCATCATGGCGGGATTATTGATACCAATCATTGATGTGACAGGCATTATCGCAATAGACCTGATCACGCTGATCATCGCATTAGTATTTTTATTGATCGTATCAATTCCTGAGCCGAAGCGTAAGCACATTGAAGGTATAACAGGCGTCTTCTTCAAAGAATTGATCTATGGATTTCGTTACATTATTGAACGAAGAAGCCTGCTATATTTACAGCTTGTATTTTTCCTTGGCAATTTTTTCTTTACTATTGCCTATACCTTGTTGACACCTATGATCCTCGCATCAACCCAAAGTGATGCAACCATTTTGGGCACGATACAGTCGGCAGGCGCGATTGGCGGGTTAGTTGGGGGGGTGATTTTAACGGCATGGGGAGGACCCAAGAAAAAAATACATGGTGTTTTGATTGGTTGGATATTGAGTGGCTTCCTGGGATTGGTGTTGATGGGTATTGGGCGCTCTCTACCGTTTTGGTTAATCGGACATTTTTTTATGATGTTTGTATCACCGTTGATAAATGGGTCTAACCAGGCGATATGGCAGACAAAGGTTGTTCCAGATGTGCAGGGGAGAGTCTTTTCTGTACGCCGTTTTGTGGCTCAAATCACAGCACCTCTTTCGATGGCAGTCGCAGGTCCACTGGCAGATCAATTATTTGAACCAGCAATGAATTCCGGAGATCATTGGATCGGACGATTGCTTGGACCAATATTTGGCACAGGGCCTGGGACAGGGATGTCTGTTTTGATCTTCATTTGTGGTATATTAGTAGTGAGTGTGGGATTTGGAGCGTATCAAGTCAGACAAATCCGAAATGTAGAGCAACTTGTACCTGATCATGACGAGGGAAAATAAATAATTATCCATGCGCAATCCGACCAACCCCCAGGACTCAACAAATAACTCCCATAAAAAATTACGAGGATTTATTTTGATATGGGTTGGTCAATTCTTTTCAATAACCGGATCATTCATGACCAGTTTTGCGCTGGGGATTTGGGCTTGGGATAAAACCGGGTCTGCCCAGGCATTGGCACTTGTGGGTGTGTTTACATTTGCGCCACTGATTATTGTAACACCCTTAGTTGGCGTTCTGGTGGATCGGTGGAATAGAAAATTAGTGATGATGTTAAGTGATCTGGGTGCAGCACTTGCATCAGTGGTTGTGTTGATCTTGTTAGCAACCGGGACTTTGGAAATCTGGCATATTTATGCAACAACAGCTTTTGCCAGCATATTCCAGGCTTTTCAATGGCCGGCATATTCTGCATCTGCGACATTAATGGTTCCAAAGAAGTATTACAGCAGAGCCAGCGGATTGATCAGCATGATCGAGAGTGCCTCAAACATCACAGCACCTCTCCTGGCTGGTCTCTTAATTGGTTTTATTGGCCTCCAGGGGATCCTGATCATCGACTTACTGACATTTATCCTGGCGTTTTTGACATTGCTATTTGTTTTTATCCCTCAACCGAGTCTTGCGTCCAATCGAATTACTTTAAAAGAATTTCTCCAAGAGATGACCTTTGGATTTCGGTATATCCTCAGGCGTGAAGGTCTTTTTAAGCTGCAATTGGTATTCTTTGCAGCGAACTTTATGACAGTTATTGGTTGGGCAGTCGTCTCTCCGATGGTGTTAGCCAGAACGGGTGGGGATGCGCAAATCCTTGGTCTGGTTGAATCCTTTGCTGCTGCAGGCGGATTGGTTGGGGGGCTGTTATTGACCATTTGGGGTGGCCCCAAAAAATTGGTGTGGGGTGTTTTAATAGGTTGGATTCTAAATGGACTGCTGGGTAGATTTCTAATGGGGATTTCGGCATTACCATGGATATGGATGCTTTCAGCTTTTTTATTAGCTTTTTTCATGCCAACGATCAACGGCAGCAATCAGGCAATTTGGCAAAAGAAAGTACCTCCTGAAAAACAGGGACGTGTATTTGCCATCAGGCGTTTTATTGCTCAAATCACCATTCCAATATCCATGGGGCTTTCGGGATGGTTGGCGGATCACGTGTTCGAGCCTGCTTTTTCAAACACTAAGGAATGGGGAGGGCGAATATTCGGTCTGGTATTCGGGGTTGGACCAGGATCAGGCTTATCGATGATGATCGCGATAAGCGGCATGATGGTTACCCTGGTTGGTATAGCAGGGCTTATCAGTAAACGAATTAAATTCGTTGAATCAGAACTACCTGACTTTAATGAAGAATTTCTGTCAGATCAATCAGTTTGAAAATACTGGAATTGTTACAGATAGATCTCAATTTGTTTCGTGAATGACGATATTATGGGTAATCTCGGCTGTTTCCTGCAGCATCGCCTGTGCACCGCAATACCTTTTCTCAGATAATTCAACTGCCCGTTCAACATCTTCCATACTGATATTCTTCCCTGTTACGCTGTATGAGAGGATGATCTTTGTGAAAACCTTTGGATGTTGATCCGCCGATTCAATCAGCGCGGATACCTCAAACTCTGTAACTTCCTGACGCTTCTTCTGGAGTATGGAGATCACGTCCATCCCTGTACATCCAGCGAGGCCTACAGCAAAGAGCTGAAGAGGGCGGAACCCCATATCATGTCCGCCTGCTGCTTTACTTGCATCTAATGGGATCAGGTAACTTCCATCAGCGGTGCCCGTGAATGAGAGACCGCCTTTCCATACGACTTTACTCTTCATTATTGTTTTCCTTTTCTACCTCTTCCAGAGGTGGTCAATGTGTTATCAGGTGCTCGCTCCTGCCTCAGTCAATCCGCAATTCGGGCAGACCAGATGGAGCAAACCGTCATAATCGATCGTGCCATTATGGCAGCGGGGACAGGTCATCCCAGGTTGAAGACTGGTAAGGGGAATTAACTGGCAGACCTGGTCTGGTGTATTTTGTGGCTTGGGTGATTTTTCACTGAGATCAGGTTTTTCAATTTTCATTGGTTTGGTCATTTAGATCCGGTCTTTTTTGCAAATACCGACCAGCATTCGAAGGATGGAGATTCCCCTGACCGTTCACCTGACAAATTAGTGCGGGTGTATTATATATTGATCTCATCCAGGCTTTTTTTGCGATCGTTATTAATCGAGCAGCTCTTGGGAATGAATGGACTGAGCAGGAATTACGATAGCGGCCAGGTTGGCAGGACATCAATATCAAATGGGCTGTAATCTCCTTGAGCGTAATGATAATATCCAGCTCCAGCAATCATTGCGGCATTATCGGTGCATAATGATAGGGGAGGGATATGTACAGGCAGTTTACTCTCCGATAACATCTTCTCGCGCAGTCGTTTATTTGCAGAGACACCGCCTGCAACAATGATCTCTTTAACCTGGAATTCGTCAGCCGCCATGAGCGTTTTCTCTACCAGGACATCCACGACGGCAGCCTGGAAGCTCGCTGCGAGGTCTTCAACAGGTAAGCTGCGCGCCTCAGATTGAATTGACTCCACAGTTCTAAGCACAGCAGTTTTAACCCCGCTGAAGGAGAAATCCCAGGTGCCTTCCATCAGGGCGCGTGGAAAAGCAAATGCAGTCGCTTTTCCGTTCAAGCTTGCCTTTTGAATGGAAGGACCTCCAGGATAAGGGAGACCTAGCAATCGGGCGACTTTGTCAAAAGCTTCTCCAGCAGCATCATCGAGTGTGCCCCCAAGCCTTTCATACACGAGGTGATCTTTCACCAGGACCAGTTCGCTGTGTCCGCCTGAGACCAATAAAGCCAGAAGCGGGAATCGTGGAGGTTGATGGGGAGATGCATTCGCTGGATACAGCCAGGCCGAATAAATATGTCCTTCCAGATGATTGACGCCGAGTAAGGGTTTTCCTGTTGCGAGAGCCAATCCTTTAGCCATGTTCATACCAACAATCAGGGAACCAGCCAATCCCGGCCCCTGTGTGACTGCAATGGCATCGATGTCTTCAATATTGAGGTGTGATTGGATCAAAGCTTGTTCGACAATGGCATAGATGGCTTTGACGTGTTCGCGTGATGCCAATTCAGGAAACACCCCCCCGTATTGCGCATGAAGTTCCATCTGACTGGCGACTACGTTTGCGTGGATCTCCTGGCCGTCATTTACTACAGCTGCGGCGGTTTCGTCACAGGAGGATTCAATACCAAGTATTCTTGCTGTCGGGAGAGTCATATTAACTTCACAAACCTTTCACTTCATTTTCAGGACCAATTCTTTTGGAAAATCCACAAACCTTTTAAATTCTCCTTGGGAGGTCACAAAGTATGTATCTTCAAGACGGACACCCATGCCCTTATCCGGATAGTAAAGACCGGGTTCGATGGTGAAAACAGAGCCGGGAACCAGGGCGTTCGTCGGATCTTCCTTGCGGCTGAACCAGGGCTTCTCGTGGATGTTTAATCCGACGCCGTGCCCGAGGGAGTGTACATAACCGGACTCAACTTGCGGGTCCTGTCGGGGGGTCGTGTGTCCCATCGCTTCAAATAACTCACATGTGCGTGCTTGAAATTGAGCAGCGTTTTGATATGTAGCTAATTCAGAAACAACCTGGTGATATACAGATTTTACCTGGTCATAGAGCTGCTGGACATCATCAGGTGCATATCCCAGGCACCAGGTACGGGTGAAATCGTAGAAATATCCGCCGCCCTTCTCACAGGGGAAGATATCAAAAACAATTGTCTGCCCTAATTTGATAGGATCAGTAGGCGTTCCGCTGCTGTGTGGGATGCCGGCATCCCGACCGATAGCAAAGATAGTATCCTCAGGATTCTCAGCTCCAAGTTCTGCGAGCCACAGGTTGATCAGGCCTTTTACATCTCCAATTAACAAAGGCGTTCCATCCTTTTTGATCAGTACTTCATTGTCAACTTTGTGCCCGGTAAGAAAGTCGGCTACCCTGCCAACCACCGTTGTAACGACCTCACCCATGCGGCGGATTCGTTCAAGTTCTTCTGGTTCTTTGGTTGCCATTGCCTGGAGCAAAACAGCATCATCCAGATCACCTTCAAATGTCAAACCGGGAAGCATTTCATGAAGGCTGTTAACAACGGATAAAAATTTACCCGCATCCGTGTTTCCGTAAATTATTACTTTGCCAGACGTCAGCCCGATCTCTTTAAAAATGTATTTGTAGAGCAATGCCTGTGCTTTCGAGCGATCACCACCAGCAAGTTTGAGCCTTTCATTAATTGGATATTTGCTGTAATTTAACGTTGGCAAACCGGTGCGGATGGCTTCATCTCGCTCCATGGGTGGATGGCAAAGCAATACCGGTTTTCCTGGTAATTTTATCGCATCTGCCTGGGTGATATGTCCGCCGCCCGTGAGGTAAACCATAGCGGGATTGTGTTGAGCAGGGCCTGTCACCCACAAAGCCTCTGCATTGTTTTCTTGTATTAGTTTGTCGATATCGGATTTCATTAAGTCATGCCTTTACAATAATTTTCTAATCTAGATCGTTGAAGGTTAATCATTTCATCTTGTAGTTTGCTTGAGAACCCGGATCAGGTTTCGAAGAAGGGTCGCCTCTTGATCGATCAATACTGTACGTGGATCTAAGAGAACCTGGTCATTCTCAATACGGGCGATGATGGGAGGATGAGATTCGCGCAAAGCGAGCATGAATGCATCCGGATTTGGTGGATTAAGTGCAAGCAGGTAGGTGGGCATTTCCTCTGTTGGTAGGCTGCCACCACCAACTGTTGAAAACCCCTTTATGACCTTTCCTGCCCCAATATATTCACACCAATTTTCAGCACTTTCTTTGATAGATTCTAGTGTACGGCTGATCATCTGCCAGATAGGTACCTGAGTTTGTTCTTCGTTTTTCATGTAATGAGAGAGGTTGGCTGTTATGCCTGCCAGGGTTATTTTATCTGCACGCAGAGCCCGGGCGAGTGGATGGACTCGAATGGGCTTGAGCAGCTTCTCTTTTCCAACGATGATCCCTGCTTGGGGACCGCCAAGCATCTTATCGCCAGAGAAACACACTAAATCGCAACCAGCCGCCATTGAATCCTGAACAGTTGGCTCATGTGACAGCCCAAAATCCTCGGTATTCAATAATGCCCCTGAACCCAAATCATGCACCACCGGGACCTTATGTTGATGAGATATCTCAACAATTTCCTTGAGGGGAGGTTCGCTGTGAAAGCCGATCAGCTTGAAGTTGGAATGATGTGCGACCAAAACCAGGGCGATATCTCCATTTTGAAGTGCATTCTCAAAATCATATAAGTGAATCCGATTCGTTGTGCCAATCTCAACGAGGTTAGCCCCGGATTGATGCATCACATCGGGGATGCGGAAGCCTCCCCCAATTTCCACCAATTGTGTTCTTGATACAAGCACATTCTTATCTTTTGCCAGAGCTGAGAGCACAAGCAGCACAGCCCCGGCGTTATTATTTACCACAAAACCACTTTCACATCCGGTTAATAACGTCAAGATACGGCTGGCATGGACAGATCGTTTGCCGCGTTTACCGTTTTCCATATTAAATTCAAGATTGGAATAACCGCTGACGATTGCTTCAATCGCTTTAACTGTGTCTTTGCTGAGAGGTGCACGACCTAAATTTGTGTGTAATATCACACCTGTAGCGTTGATCACAGGTAATAATGTGGGTTCTAACCAGGTATTTAGCTGCTCACGAACGCGGTTAATTATTTTCTCATCAATTGGAAGGGAGGTTGACTCTTCGTTGGACGACTTTCGAATGTGATCAAGGACAGATCGCATAGCTGTAAGGCTCAATGGTCTCCCATAGGTTTGGAGTATAGGCATCATCAGGGGGTTATTGAGGAGTTTGTTGATGGAAGGTAATTCGCGTAGGTTTACCATTTGATTTCAATTGTTTTTATTTGATTTAATTTGATTCTGAATCCTTTTTTGGGTTCCAGCGACTGCGTTCAAATAAACGTAAAAGAAACTCGATCAATACAAAAACCCCTGACAGGATCAATGCCAGCCCACCAGTCAGGACCCGACCGAGTTGGAGCCAGACGATCGTACTACCAAATACACCCACCCATAAGGCTTGACGCAAGATAACCATTCCCTCTACAGGTGGGTCACTTGGAAAGCGTTTGTTGAGGAAGAAAATCAGGGGCAGCGATAGGCCAGTTAATCCAAGGACGCCCAGGAAAAAGAACAACCAGCGAGGGCCAAGTGTGGGCAGGGTCGCGCGAATAACGATCAGCAAGCCACCCAAACCCAGGATTGTCAGCACCACTGAAAGGGGCAAGAACGTACTCAAGAATTTCGTAGGAGCTTTATTCTTCATTGTTTTCCTTAGTTTCTAATTGTAACGCATTTGTTCTGCACCGTGTAATAACATTACTTTTAGTTCCAGGTGTATTCGCTTCTAAAAATGTTGCGGTAGAATCAACTCGGTAAGCTAGTTGCTAAGGACCTACGATGGAAGCGATAAATTTTGCAGTAGACATTGGGATGACCAATATCGACCTTATTCTTGAAACAAACGATGGATTGGATCTGCATATGCTGGTAAACCAGCATCAAAGCGCAGTTGATCAATTCAAACGTGCATTGGATGTCGTTTCAGACCAGCTATGCCCCGGGATGGTTATCGGTGTCACTGGTGGGCGTTACCGTGATCTCCCGGATCAGATAGCGGGTTACCAGATCAAAAAAGTAAATGAAATGCGAGCGCTTGGTCTGGGCGGATTGGCCTTAAGTGGGTTGGATTCCGGTTTGGTTGTAAGCGCAGGGACCGGTGCGGCCATGGTCGCAGCCAGAGGGTCTGAGGTGAAGCACGTGA
>CAYTXE010000022.1:0-26043 GCA_964441045.1 uncultured Candidatus Brevefilum sp. | reverse complement strand
GTACAATCGCGGATAGGGATATGACTGAGCAGGTATTGGACAGCATGAACCTGGAGCGTGAGAAGGGCGTTACGATAAAAGCCTCTGCTGTCAAAATGCAATATAGTGCTGAAGATGGAAAACACTATGAATTCAACCTGATTGACACCCCTGGTCATGTGGACTTCAATTATGAGGTCAGCCGGGTTCTTACCGCTTGCGAAGGAGCCCTATTGGTTGTAGATGCTACCCAGGGTATTGAAGCACAAACCCTGGCGAATTTATACCTGGCTTTGGAAGCAAATTTGACCATCATCCCTGTGATCAATAAGATTGACTTGATCTCTGCCCAAACTGAAGAGGTTGCTGAGGAACTGCACAACCTGCTGGGCACACCTAAAGAACAGATCATAAGAATTTCAGCCAAACAGGGCACCAATGTGGACGAGGTCCTTGAAAGGATTGTGGCGGTTGTCCCTCCTCCCAAGGGGGACAGCGATGAACCTTTAGAAGCTTTGATCTTCGATTCACATTATGATCCCTATAAAGGTGTGGTTGCCTATGTGCGTGTTTTTAACGGCAAGATGACTCGTACCGATCAACTACTGATGATGTCCACGAATGCCAGGACTTTTCCGGTTGAAGTTGGCGTCTTTGCTCCAAATATGAAACCGGTGGACACGCTCCAATCTGGCGAGGTGGGATATATCGCTACTGGATTCAAGACTGTCTTCGAATGCCGTGTTGGTGATACGATCACCTATGCCACCAATGGTGCGGACACGCCCCTTCCCGGATACCAATTAGCAAAACCAATGGTGTTTGCAGGTGTATACCCTACTGAAGGTGAAGATTATGGGGATTTGCGAGACGCTCTAGAGAAGCTTCAGTTAAATGATGCTTCACTTGATTTTGAACCTGAGACCTCTGAGGCGTTGAATTTTGGATTCCGATGCGGCTTTTTAGGGTTGTTTCATATGGAGATCATCCAGGAGCGGCTTGAACGAGAATATGACATGGATGTGGTCTTCACAGCACCTTCTGTTGAGTATAATATCCGGCTTGTGACGGGTGAATCCCTGAATATTTCCTCACCAGCAGATTTACCGGGTGAGGATCGGATCGAAGAAATATTGGAACCATGGATGACATTAACCATTTTTACTCCTACCGAATACTATGGTGTGGTGATGGAACTGGTGACGAAGAAGCGTGGGATTTTCATCGAACAGGAATATCCTTCACCTAATCGTGTTCAAATTAAGTTTGAAATCCCCCTATCCGAACTTATTGTTGACTTTTTCGATCAGCTCAAATCCGGATCCCGGGGATATGCCTCCATGGATTACAATTTCTTAGAATATCGCTCCGGCAGCCTGGTCAAACTTGAGATTTTAGTGAATGGTGAAGCGGTCGATGCTCTGACATCTATTGTTCATAAGGAAGATGCTTATCACAAGGGGCAAGCCCTCGTTTCGAGGTTGAAAAAATTAATTCCCAGGCAGCTTTTCACTATCCCTATTCAAGCGTATTCACAGGGACGTGTTATTTCACGTGCCAATGTCAAAGCACTTAGAAAAGATGTTTTATCTAAATGCTACGGTGGTGATATCACACGCAAAAAGAAACTGCTTGAAAAACAGAAAAAAGGCAAGCGCCGAATGAAAATGGTGGGTAATGTCGAGATTCCTCAAGAAGCGTTTATGGCGATTCTCCGATTGGAAAAATCGTGACGAACAATGCAAGAAAAAGTAGTTTGCTGGGGAAAATCTTAAGCTGGCTCATCCCTCTGGGATTCAGTGCAGGTGCTTTTTGGTTGGTCCTGCGTGAGATAGCATTTTCACAAATCATTGATAATTTAGCAAAGATCAATTTTCGCATTTATTTACTGGCATCACTGGCTTTTTTTATGAGTTATTTTTTTCGTGTGTTTTGCTGGTATCTCTTATTGAGACGCAAAGTTAGTTATAAGGATGTCTTTTTCACGATGGGCGTGGGATATTTGCTGAACAATATTTTTCCATTTCGTCTGGGTGAAATTGGACGTGCTGTGCTTCTAGATGATCCACAAGGTCCTTCAGCGCTGGAAGTCCTTTCAAGTGTGTTGGTTGAACGGATCTTTGATGTGTTCTTAGCGGCGGTATTTGTTCTTTCTATGTTACCTCGGATACTTGGTGAAAGCTTTGACCATACTATGATCCTGATAGCCTTTATCCTAACGATTGCAGGATTGGTTGTTCTGTTTATTGCTGTTCGCTTTCGCGATTGCATTATGAACTGGGTAAAACGTTGGGGTGAAAGAGCGATCTTTGTTAAAACATGGATTGAACCGAAAGTCAGTCAGGTGCTTGAGGGGCTGACGGTTCTCAATGATCCAAGGGCTTTCTTGCTTGCCTTCTTCTGTTTAGTGATCAGTTGGTTCATCGCATTTGGAGAAAACTACATCATTTTTCAATCTCTTTATCCGCAGCCACCCTTTTGGTGGATGATATTTGTGCTCAGCGTTGGTGCTTTTGGGGCAGCACTACCTGCAGCACCATCAGGGTTGGGTGTTTTTGAAGGGGTGATGGTGGTAGCTTTTGCCTTATTGGGTGTAGGATCTAAAACAGCTTTTACGCACGCTATCGTGATCCATGCATTAGCTTTTGTCTTTACCAACATTCTCGGATTGTTAGGTTTACGGCTGCGTGGTGAGGCTGTTATCGGTCTTTATCAACGGGTTGTTAACCGTTCAACCGAGAATAGACCGGCTGGGTGAGTGACATGCGAATCCTGATCGTTTTAACTTACTTTCAACCCCACAAATCTGGTTTAACGGTTTATGCTGTTCGTCAATCTCGCGCTTTGGTTGCCTTAGGACATCGTGTGACTGTATTAACCTCACAATATGATCGTGCTTTACCACGTGAGGAGTGGGATCAAGGTGTGCGGATTATTCGGCTGCCTGTAGCCTTTCATATTTCCAAAGGCGTAATCATGCCTGGAATGCTTTTCAGGGCGTTTAGACTAATCAGTGAATCAGATATAGTTAATTTGCACGTTCCGCAGTTTGATTCTGCCTTACTTGCTTTGTTATCTAAAATTCAACACAAACCAGTCGTGTTGACTTATCATTGTGACCTCAAGATGCCTGCAGGCTTGATGAATAAACTCGCAGGGATGGCAGCCCATTGCGTAAACTGGATCTCAGCAGGTTTGGCGAATGTAATCGTCCATAATACTCGGGACTTTGCAGAACACTCTCCATTTCTCAAGAGATATCTGGATAAATTGGTTGTGATCCAACCCCCAATCATCGTTGACCCAGTGTCTCATGCAGAGACGTTGGCATTTCGAAGTAAGTATCAAATTTCCCATGATCATGTTGTGATAGGAATGGTTGCACGAATGGCAACTGAGAAGGGTGTTGAATACCTGGTGGAGGCAATGCCTCAAGTAATTCAATTATTTCCAAACGTGCGTGTCATTTTTATTGGTGAATATCAAAACGTTTTTGGTGAGGTATCTTATAAGGAGAAGCTTCTTCCAATGATCGATGCATTGGGATCGCACTGGTCATTCTTAGGGGTGGTTTCAGAAGTAGACAAGGCGGTTTTTTACAACCTTTGTGATGTGCTGGTGCTTCCAAGCATCAATAGTACGGAATCCTTTGGCATGGTGCAGGTTGAAGCGTTGATCAGCGGTACTCCCGTTGTAACAACTGATTTGCCTGGGGTTCGGCAACCTGTGAAGCAGACTGGTTGGGGACGAGTCGTCCCTGTAAAGGATTCCGGGGCATTAGCGGATGCTATCCTTGAGGTATTACAATCAGGTATCCAGATGAACCCAGAAAAAATCGCATCGGTTGCCACTCAATATTCGCCTGAAACGGTTGCCAGGGCATATGAAACACAATTTCAAAGATTAATGAGACAGCATGGAACGTGAGCAATTGGACGCAATTCTCTGGCGACATATCTCAAGCTTGCCTTATTTTCGAGCCTTGTTGCGTGCAGTGGAAGATCGTTTTTATCAGGAGATACACTTAACCGAACCTGTGTTCGATTTGGGTTCAGGTGATGGGCACTTTGCCTCTGTTGCCTTTGATAAGAAAATTGATGTTGGCATGGACCCATGGGTGGCACCAACCCTTGAAGCACGAAAGAGAAACACTTACCAAATCCTGGTGCTCGGGGAGGGGGCAGCCATCCCCTTTGCTAGTAGAAGTTTTGGATCGGTGATAAGCATATCAGTATTAGAACATATTCCCGATATCATGCCTGTGTTATTGGAGGTCTCAAGAATCCTCAAACCTGATGGAAAGTTAGTTTTTTGTGTTCCTAATCACCGCTTTCCTGAGAAGTTATGGGGTCGGAAGGTTCTCTCAAAGTTTGGAATGGCCATGTTTGGTGAGGCTTACGCGCGTTTATTTAACCGCATCGCCAGACATGCACATACTGACCCGCCTGCTCTTTGGCAAGCGCGATTGGAAAAGACGGGATTTGAGTTGATTGAGACCTGGGATTATTTCCCCCCTGAAGCCTTATATGTTTTAGAATGGGGGCATCTATTGGGGCTGCCTGCTTTACTTTCCAAGAAGTTGTTTGATCGTTGGGTTCTTTTGCCAAAGCGTTGGAGTCTCGCTATCCCCTGGAAATTGACACGCAAGCATTTGGATAATCCAAAATCTGATGAAGGGGTATGTTCCTTCTTCATTGCTCGGAGTCGATCATGAAGCTTCTGAGGAAGATGATGTATTACAGCAAATCTGCCTGGGAAATGATACGGCATTTCAAGCACTGGCCGGGTTTATTTTATTATTTGCTACATGGGTCAGCAGCAAAGAATTATTTATTACAACTAAGACGTCCACCAGTTCAACTGATGGTCCGCAGTGCAATGGATATATGGTCTGTTAAGGAAACCTTCTTGGATGCCTTTTACACAAGATATGGCGTGTCTATCCAGGATGGTTGGACGGTCGTCGATATCGGTGCTGGTATCGGGGATTTCAGTATTTATGCCGCATATGATAAACCCAACACTACGATTTATGCTTATGAACCTTTCTTTGACTCATACGAATTGTTTATCAAAAATTTGCAATTAAACAATATTGAGAATGTGAATCCCTTCCAAATTGCGGTTTGGAGTACTGATGGTGAATTGATTCTGGATGCTTCCAGCGGAGAACCCCTACAGATAACAAGTAGAAAAATCGATGGGACCAGCGAACAAGGGAAAAGGGACTTTGTACAGGCGATTTCATTGCTTTCGATTTTAGAAACACATGCCGTTGAAAAAGTGGATCTGATCAAGATGGATTGTGAAGGCGCAGAATATGAGGTTTTGATGAAGGTGCTTCCAGGAACTTTTGATAAAATTGAACGGATCATTATGGAATACCATAACTTGGATTCGGATCGAAACTACAAGCGACTAATCCCATTTTTAGAAGATCAAGGATATCATGTTCGGAGGTATAAGAATGCTGTTCATGATCATATCGGTTTTCTTTACGCGGCAAAAGGATAGCAAAGCCACAACAACCAGGGTGATTGTGGCTTATGAGTGTCTATGTGATTAAGAAGCAGACTTTTACCGCAACATTTTTTGGGTTGTCAGTAGATTACACGTGAAGTATGATCTTTTAAATTAATGCAAGATTATCTCGTAAATTTTATTCTTTCTTTACTCGGGAAATAATATGTCAGATAAAAATGACACTCAATCGTTTTCGGAACCCAGTGTATGGGATCATTTTGTTAAGAGAATTAAGTTTTGGGAAAAAGACCAACCTGGGGATGAGAATAACATAAAAGAGCCTCAGGCAGTTCAGGTGAAATCTTTCTCCTGGTTGACGATCGCTGCCCTGGTATTCGCGTTGATTGCTCAGTTAACCTTAGAGCCCTCTCCAACGAGGACTCCCTGGCTGGGTATTGCCCTTTATGCTGGAGCTTTGGGGTGTTTGATTGCAGCGATTACCCGAAAGGAATGGCATCTCCCTAAACCTAAACCAGATGCAGCAGCACCACTTAAAATCACTTTTAGAATTGAATTCTTACTCGCTGGCATCATTCTCGCGATCTTTGCATTCTTGCTGTTTGGAAACGGCAGATTCACGTTGTTGAACATAATGCTGTGGGGTTTATCCTTGAGTTTTGTCTTCTTCGCATTTTGGCAGGATAAGCAAAACATCATATCTGCGTTGAAGTCCTTTTGGCAAAGCATTCGCACTGAGGGTTGGCGGATTCGCTTCACACATTGGGGTTTAATCCTGCTGGCCACGATAGCAGTGATCCTGTTCTTTAATTTTCACCGTTTAAACTCTGTCCCCCCTGAAATGTTAAGTGACCAGGCTGAGAAACTTTTAGATATCTATGATATCTTGCAAGGTCAAAAACCAGTTTATTTTCCACGCAATACCGGCAGGGAAGTGATACACTTCTATCTTACAGCTGCTTACATGGCCGTTTTCAATCTGGATGTCTCCTTCTTGAATTTGAAGGTCGTGGCAGTTTTCGCTAATCTTCTCACGCTGTTCTTCATCTTTATGCTTGGAAGAGAGGTCGGCAATAAGTGGGTTGGTCTGTTCGCTGCGCTTTTTGCAGGGATGGCTTACTGGCCGCTGTTATTCACGCGTTTGGCTTTGCGTATTCCATATTTCCCCTTATTTGTTGCCCCAGTGATGTATTTCATGATTCGGGGATTACGCCGTCAGAGCATCAATGATATCCTGTTGACCGGGCTGTTTTTGGGTTTGGGGCTGCATGGGTATACACCCTTTCGTATTGTCCCGATTTTTGTGATCCTTGGAATCCTGATTTACCTGCTGCATCGACCAGGGCGAAAGCGCTGTTTAGAATCCATTTTCTCTCTGGCGTTGATTGCTTTTATTTCATTGCTTGTTTTCATTCCACTTTTACGTTACTGGATTACAAACCCGGAATTATTTGCATATCGGGCGTTTTCTCGCCTGACTGGAATGGAGATTGGTTTTCAGCAATCCCCCATTGTGATCTTTTTTCAAAACTTTTGGAAAGCCATCATCATGTTCTTTTGGGATAACGGCGTGATTTGGGCTCATTCAATCCCAGGACGTCCTGCGTTGGAGGTTGTTTCAGGGGGGCTCTATTTCCTGGGAATTGCAGGATTGCTGATCCGTTATATTCGCAAGAGGAATTGGGTGGATCTGTTCCTGCTGGTTTCAATTCCCATGCTTTTGATGCCCTCCATTCTATCTCTGGCGTACCCGGGTGAGAATCCAAGCTTGAACAGGACCGCAGGCGCTGTTGTGCCTGTTTTTGTGGTGATCGGACTGGCATTGGAATCATCCTTACGCGTACTTTGGGAAAGATTGCAGGGAAGAATAGGAAGAGCTGTTGTTGTATTAATCGCGATCGCATTAGTAATCTGCTCTGGTTTGAATAACTATGACCTTGTTTTCAACCAATACTACAATATCTACAGAGCATCAAGCTGGAATACTTCTGAGATAGGGCATTTGGCATCATTGTTCATTGACTCTTTAGGCAGCGCTGAGACGACTTACGTAGTAGGCTACCCACACTGGGTGGATTCAAGGTTGGTTGCGATCAATGCTGGCTGTGCTGGGTTGGATTTTGCTATTCTTCCTGACCAGATTCCGCAAATATCTGATGATCCTAACCCAAAAATGTTCTTCTTGAATGTCAATGATTCCGATAATATGCAAATTCTTTTGGAACTCTTTCCCAAGGGTGTCCTCTGGCAGTACGATTCTGAAGTAGAAAATAAAGATTTCATGGTATTTTTTGTGCCGCCAATGCCAGGAGAAATCCCTTAATGGCAGATCAATCGAAAAAGCGGTCGATTAATAGAACAAAAGGATGGGAGAAGGTTGTCCTCATTGTATTACTAATCGTCATTCTTCTTGGGGGTGCCTATTTGCGTTTGACTGGTGTGAATTGGGATGAAAACCAGCATATGCACCCGGATGAACGCTTCCTCAGCCTTGTGCAATCAGCAATCTCACCAGTGAATAACCTGTCGGAATATTTTAATTCGGAAGCTTCCAGCCTGAACCCTGCAAACCGAGGGTATACCTTCTTCGTTTATGGCACACTACCGATATTCATCATCCGTTATCTTGGTGAAGCATTGGGAAAAACAGACTATCACACCATTACCATCGTTGGCAGGTATATCTCTGCGATATTTGATCTGGTGACAGTGATGCTGGTCTTTGTTATTGGAAAACGTCTGTATCACAAATGGGTTGGTTTACTTGGGGCATTATTCTATGCATTGGCTGTGCTGCCGATCCAGCTTTCGCATTATATGACCGTTGATACCATCACAAATACTTTTGCGTTCCTGGCGGTGTATGCAGCTGCATGGTTGTTAAAGCGCAAGCCTCCTCTCAATGTTGAAAAAATCACGGAACCTGCTGTACCAGAACCAGACAAGACAATGAATAAACAACCAGGGGGGGTGTCCCCAGCATTTAACATCGCAAAGATCAGGATATTGTTCCGGGACCTGGGTCCTTACATACTATTTGGGGTTGCACTTGGGGCGGCCACAGCATCGAAGATCAATGCTGTGGTACTTGCTATCATTCTGCCGATTGTGTCGTTTGTTCAGTATTTCCGTATGGATCCTGAAAATCAGCGTGAAGCTCTTCTACCTATACTTCGAAACCTTCTTGTAGCAGGCATTGTCAGCTTTATTGTATTCCGCATTGGACAGCCTTATGCATTTAACGGGCCAGGATTTTTCAATATTGGTATCAATGAAAACTGGTGGTCAAGTTTACAAAACCTCCGTACCCAATCCTCCGGGGATGTGGATTTCCCACCGGCGTTACAATGGGCTCGCCGTCCATTAAGTTTCTCATGGGAGAATCTAATACGTTGGGGTTTGGGCCTTCCCTTGGGGTTGTTCGCCAGTTTATCCTATTTGGGAATGGGTTGGCAGATCCTGCGAAAGCGCAATTGGCATATCCATCTGCCTTTATGGATTTTTACGGGTTTGTATTTCATTTGGCAATCCACTTCGTGGGTACGCTCCATGCGCTACCAAATGTTAATCTATCCAGCCCTGACCATTTATGCAGGTTGGGGGCTTTACCAGTTGTGGTCAAAACGTGAAGCAATTAAATGTTTGTTTATCCGACTCAAACCAAAACTGATTCGGATAGCAGGTGTTATTCTGGCATTGATCATTATCATATCCACTGTCATCTGGGCTTTTTCATTTTCTCGAATCTATGCACGTCCTCATACACGCGTGGCTGCAAGCCGATGGATTTACCAGAATATCCCGGGTGCTTTAACGCTGGTAATGGAGACAACAGATGGTAATTTCCAGCAGCCGTTACCCTACCGTGCAGGGGATACTATCAGCCCAGGAGAAACCTATCGCCTGCCGTTTTACGCTGTAGCAGATGGCTCACTCTCAGCGCTAACTTTCCCTTATATCTTGGATGAATCCAAAAATGATGAGATGAAAGTTATTTCACTCTCGATTGTGTCTGCGGAGGATCCTGCCGTTCTGTTGGACAGTGCAAGCGTGGAAAGTGAATTCCTCCCTTTAGATAACGAATGGCGTGGTGCATCGTATGAATTCATCTTTGAGACACCGATACCTGTTCGTAAAGATGCATTGTATTATCTTCAGCTTGATTTAATGGGAGGGGACACAACTTTACTTTTAAATGGTTCACCCTCAATGCAAATAGTGACTGCTGACGGAATGAGACTGGAGAGTCCACTACCTCGTTTGATGCAAAGTGTTAAGCCAGGCGTTCCATATAACATGAGCGTCCACCTCGTTGAAAGCGGCACAATTACCGAAGTTTATATCCCATACCTGGTTGATTCAGCCGGTGTGGAGGGGGAAAAGGACCTTACGCTGGTTCTCGAGATAATAAATGAGGATGGCGCCAGGCGAGTTGGAAATTTGAAAGGGGAATTCTCTCCCGCCAATGATATCCGGGGAGCATCTGCAGTATTTAAGCTACACACGCCACTGCTTGTTAAAGCTGGTCAAACTCTGAATGTTACCCTCACAACTGAGACTGCGGATGTACATCTGGTTCCACATGCCCCTGCACCTGTCCATGAGAGCAGTTGGGATGATGCTGTACCATATCCGGTGGATGGCTTCAGCCCCTACAGCGAGACAGGTGGAATTTATCGGGGCGACTTGAATTTTGAGATGTATTGGGCGGATGACCAGCTCAAATTGGTAAAATTTGAGACTAATCTTGATCTAGCCGATTACATTTTCATCACATCCAACCGCCAGTGGGGGACGACGACAAGGGTCCCGGAGCGGTATTTGCTGACAACGACTTATTACCGGAATCTCCTGGGTTGTCCGGAGGATTCAAGTATCGAATGGTGTTACAGCGTCGCAGAACCAGGCATGTTTGAAGGCACACTTGGATTCGAATTGGTTGAGACCTTTCAGTCCGATCCAAGCCTGGGAAGCTTATCGTTTAACACCCAATTTGCTGAAGAGGCTTTCACTGTTTATGATCACCCCAAAGTCTTAATTTTCAAAAAGACAGACGCATATGATCCTGTTCAAATGCGAGAGATTTTGCGTTCGGTAGACTTGAGCAAAGTGGTGTATTTCACACCCGGAGATGCTGCTAACTATCATGGACCTGAACCTGATCAGGTAGATGACCCGCGCTATACATTGAACCTGTCAGAGGAACGCCTGGTAGAACAACGACAAGGCGGTACATGGGTAGACTTGTTTGATAGAGGGAGTTTGCTGAATATTTCACAGCCGTTCGCCGTGGTTGTTTTTTACCTTTTCGTGATGTTTTTGGGCTTGATTTGTTATCCAATCGTCCGTTTAGCCTTGCCGGGATTGTCTGACAGAGGTTACCCGCTTTCTAAACTTGCAGGATTGCTTTTACTTGCATTTGGGGTTTGGATTTTGGGGTCATTAGGAGTTTCGGTGACATCGACTACGATCCTGTTTGTTTTGATCGGAATCGTATCACTTTCAATCTTATTAATTTTCCTTCAAAGGCATTCCCTGTGGACTGAAATTAGAACAAACTGGCGCTATTACCTGACAGTTGAAACTTTGGCTTTAGTCGCTTTCGTGCTTTTTCTGCTGGTCAGATATGGAAATCCAGACCTATGGCATCCCTATAAGGGTGGCGAAAAACCGATGGATTTCTCGTATTTAAATGCCGTGATAAAAAGCACTACTTTCCCTCCGTATGATCCTTGGTTTGCCGGTGGTTATATAAATTATTATTACTATGGGTTTGTGATCGTACGTGTACCGACATAATTGTTGGGTACTGTTCCTGCGACTGCATATAACATTATTCTACCGATCTGGTTCAGCCTTTTGATCCTGGGTGGTTTTTCTATGGGATGGAATCTCTATCGAGGAATCCCGCGCTCGCGAGCTTTGCGTGCTAACGAGCGGAATGATCGTCAGGTTTTAAATATGGCTTTTGTTGTGGGCTTAGCTACAACAATTTGCTTAGCTGTGTTAGGAAACCTGGGTACCATCAAATTGATCATCTCCGGGTATCAACAAATTGCTGCTGGGGGAGCTGTCATTGCAGAGTCTACATTTTTCCAAAAAATAAGCTGGACACTCCATGGCTTTGTGCAATTCCTCCAAGGCACACCCATGCCATTTTATCCAGGTGATTGGTACTGGTATCCCAGCCGTGTTATCCCTGGAGAACCAATTACAGAATTTCCTTATTTCTCCTTTATCTATGGGGATCTGCATGCTCACCTGATTGCTTTACCCATCACCGTATTTGCAGTCAGCTGGAGCCTTTCAGTTGTACTCAACAAGGGAAAATGGGGGGGGCGGAAAGGCCGTTTGAGAATTTTGGGTGGTATAGTGGGGTTCTTAATGGGTGGCCTGGTGATTGGTGCGCTGAGACCAACCAACACATGGGATTTCTACACCTACATTGTCCTGGCTGCAGTTGCTCTATTTTATTCGATTCTCAAGCATTATCAACCTCGATTGCACTTAAAATTCCGAAGGGGAGACCAGGTTGAAAAAATAATTATCGCGATAGCTGCTGTTTTACTGCTGGTGCTGTTATCTTTGTATCTTTATGAACCGTTTTCTTATTGGTTTGGCCAGGGATATACGCAGGTTGAAATCTGGGAGGGCAGTCGGACGCCACTTAATTCTTATCTAACGCATTGGGGCTTATTCTTATTTATTATTGTCAGTTGGATGAGTTGGGAAACCTATCACTGGATGAAAACGACGCCGCAATCTGCTTTGCGGGGACTCGATAAATATCAAACCTGGATATATGCTGTTTTGATCTTAATACTGATCATCCTGGTTGTCTTCCTGATCCTGGGTGTGGTTGTAGCGTTAGTGGCTATTCCGATAGCGGTTTGGGCGCTTGTGTTAATGTTTCGTCCAGGCAGGTCTGATGGCCGCCGTTTTCTTCTATTTCTAGTTGGGACAGCTGTCACGTTGACGCTGGTGGTTGAATTTATCTATTTACCGGGGGATATAGGACGGATGAACACGGTCTTTAAAATTTATTTACAGGCTTGGGTAATTTTCGCCCTTTCTGCTGGTGTCTGTTTTGGATGGTTGGTCAAATCGATCCGATATTGGCATTTCCGGTTAGCATTTGTGTGGCAGGTTATATTATTCTCACTGCTTACTTCAGCACTTCTCTTCACTGTCATGGGAACAAGAGATAAGATCAATGATAGGATGGCACCGGAAGCACCTAAAAGCCTGGATGGCATGGTTTTTATGGCTGACGCAACCTATTATGATATGGGTAAAGAAATGGTACTGGAGGAAGATTATCTTGCAATCCAGTGGATGCAAGATAATATCGATGGTTCCCCTGTGATATTAGAAGGTCAGGCCTATGAATATCGTTGGGGTAATCGATTCACGATCTATACTGGTCTGCCTGGCGTTGTTGGTTGGAACTGGCATCAGCGGCAGCAGCGAGCGATCTTGCAGAATAGCATCGTCCAGGAACGGGTTGATGCAGTCAATCTTTTCTATACAACCGAAGAAAAGGCCTATGTGGTTGATTTTCTTGACACTTACGATGTTTCCTATATCATCCTTGGGCAGTTAGAGCGTATTTTCTACACAGGTCCGGGGTTGGATAAATTCGAACTTTATGAAAATCTGCTCTGGGAAGAAGTATATCAAAACGGGGACACCATCATTTACAGGGTGCTTAAGTGAACCTGTCAACCTCTTTTGATTATTACGTCCCGATATCGAAAGGTTCATTATTTTCTCCACTTACTGCAAGTTTTTATAGATTTGTTACCACGGTTTGCTGAATACTTCACTGATCTGGCAGTGTCTTTTACTATAATGAGGAGGATTATAATTTCGTATTGCTTGCTAAGCGTGCCTGACATTGCAGGCTTAATCAGAGAACTGTGAAACCGCGCAATGGGGACATAGCCATGTATAATAATGGGTAGATTTATTTTGGTGAAAATGAACGAGTTACCCGGGATGTTCAGAAGGAATAGTTTGATCGGTAATTATTTATTATTTTGAATTAGCAGCAGTGGTTTTAGACGCCATATGGAGTAATTGAGAATCACCCACCATAGAGATTGGAATTAATGTTATCTGATAAGAAACCCACATGGCAAATATACCTGCTGATAGGTGCGTTTATCATCGCGCTTGGATTCCGCTTTGTTCGTTTAGGTTATTCCCCGCTGAATGATCGTGAAGCAAGCATCGCGCTTCAGGCGCTTGCTGCAGCTGACGGTACAACAACTGAGTTTGGTCCCTTTATCTCAATCGTAGGTTTGACAGCTTTAGACTTTTATATTTTTTCAGCCACTGATTTCTTGGCCCGTTTCTGGTCAGCTCTTCTCGGTGCTTTGATTATTTTTATACCTTTCCTGTATCATAAGCGCATTGGTTATTGGCCGGCGATGATTGCTTCTTTCATGCTGGCCATCTCACCGGAAATGGTCGGGCTTTCAAGGATTGTTGGTTCGCCGATGGTGGCGGGAGTATGCTTGTTGCTGTCAATTGGATTAATCACATATCATAAACCTGTATTAAGTGGGGTCTTTTTGGCTTTGGGATTAATGAGCGGTGATAGTTTTTGGCTGGGATTGATTATTCTGGGATCATCCTGGCTGATCTCTAAGAAACTTGTCCCTGATTGTGATTTTATTCGCTTTCCGAAACTATCTGAGAAAGGATCATTCTGGCTTCCATTCGATATTGCGTTCGGTTTGACACTCTTAATCGTCAGCACAAGTTTTTTCATGGAACCAGCGGGTGTTAGCGGAATCTTTGCTGGATTAGTCTCCTTTATTTTGGGATTTTTTATTGAATATTCTAATCTGTATTTCCTTTTGCCATTAACATTGCTGGCATATACTGGATCAGCTCTCATATTTGGTGTGTGGGGTGGATTGCGGGGGATCATCGCCAGAGATAAAATTGACACAATACTATTGTGTTGGTTTGTTGTGGGGTTGGCTACCATTCTCCTTTATCCTGGCAGTCAGCCGGCTGATATCCTTTGGGTAACAATACCTCTTTGGATCCTTGCTGCTCGTTTTCTTTTCAGTGTATGGCGGTTTCCAGAAACATCACGTTTGGTTGTTGGTGGCACGGTTGCAGCTGTGATTGTGCTTTCAGCGTTCATGCTCATCGCATTACGAAGCCTTGTGAGACCAGATTTGGAGCAACAACAGCAGCTTAACACCCTGATTGCCCTTATCGGCGGACTTGTTTTAATCGTAGCTGTCCTCCTGTTGGTTAATTATGGTTGGAAAGAGGAAGTATCCAAATCTGGATTATTATTTGGTTTGGTTATTGTTAATATCTTCACTTTGATATCTATCAGTGTTAACACAACCAGCTTGGGTTCTGATGACGCCAATAATTTCTGGTATCCTAAAGAACCACAACTTTCAACAGAATGGCTGAGTGTTTCAATTGATCGAATTTCCGATTGGAATGAAAGCAGTGGTGTGCCTGTGGATATTGCTGTTAGCGATTTTAATACGCCAGGGATGGTGTGGACATTGAGAGGGATTGACTCAATCAATTTTATACCGTATTTAACGCCGCAATCCCAGTCGGGGATTGTTATCACTGATGATCAAAGCTACCCTGAGCTTACCAACAGCTACAGAGGCCAGGATCTGGTTTGGTCTCGAGAAGTCCTTTGGGAGGAAATGACACCATTTCAATACCTCAATTGGCTTGTTACGCGAAAGGCACCTGTCCGCACAAGACAGATCATCTTATGGGTTCGGACAGATCTAATGGTGGATGATCAGTTTTCACCATAAACCACTATTTTGGAGGTTGTAACTTATCGAATATGGAAGAAATCAATACAATCGCAATCGATGGCCCCGCAAGTTCAGGAAAATCAACCTTAGGCTGTTTATTGGCTGATGACCTTGGTTATCTTTATTTTGATACAGGTGTTATGTATCGAGCTGTCACTTTGGCAGCAATCCGTCGAGATATACCAATCACAAATGAAAAAGAGGTTGGAGAGTTGGCGAATCAGGTACGCATTGATGTACGCCCACCCAGTGTGGATGATGGCCGTGACTATGATGTTCTGCTGGATGGAGAAGATGTCACCTGGGACATCCGTCAGGAATTTGTTAATGCGTCCGTCTCAGATGTATCTGTATATAAGGCAGTTAGAGATGCAATGACAGCACAACAACGTCGAATTGCGATGGAAAACAAAGTTGTAATGGTTGGTCGAGATATCGGCACAGTAGTCATGCCTGAAGCAGACCTTAAAATTTATCTTGATGCACCTGTAGTGGTCCGGGCGCATCGGCGATACCAGGAAATTATTGAGAGGGGAGAAAAAGCGGATTTTAATACCGTGCTCAAAGGGCTAATGAATAGGGATGATATCGATTCAAGCCGTGACATAGCCCCTCTGGCAATTGCTGAGGATGCTGTTGTAATCCAAACAGAATGCTTAGGTATCCAGGAAGTGTTGGAGAAGGCAAAGGAGTTGGTGAGAAATGTGTGATACTTTCGTCGCTTTAGGGAATGCAACCTATGATGGCAGTGTGATTTTTGGGAAAAATAGCGATCGAGAGCCTAACGAAGCCCAGGAATTGGTTTTGATCCCCCATACTATGCATGAAAAAAAAGGACATGTCAATTGCACATATATTAACATCCCGCAGGTCCCAGAAACAAATGCTGTTTTGCTTTCAAAACCATTTTGGATTTGGGGAGCTGAAATGGGCGCAAATGAACATGGTGTCGTGATCGGAAATGAGGCAGTATTCACCAAAGTACCTTATCAGAAAGAGCCCGGCTTGATCGGGATGGATTTTATTCGATTAGCATTGGAGCGAGCAACATCCGCAGAGGGTGCATTGGATGTGATCATCGACCTCCTCGAGAATTATGGGCAGGGTGGGAATTGTGGTTTCTCCCACAAAATGTATTATCATAACGGTTTTTTAATTGCAGATCGGCATGAAGCTTGGGTGTTGGAGACAGCAGGCAAGCATTGGGCAGCTGAAAAAGTGCAGGAAATTAGATCCATTTCTAATGTAATCAGTATCCGTTCGCATTGGGATCGGGCATCTGATGAGCTTGTATCCTTTGCGGTTTCGAAGGGATGGTGTAAGGCTGAAGACGATTTTGATTTCAGTCGTTGTTACAGTGATTTGATCTTTACAACATTTGCGGCTGGTCGTCACCGAAGCAGTTGTGTGATGAATATGTTGCGAGAAAATATTGGACAAATTGATATCCCCTTAGCAATGCGCATCTTGCGAGATCATGATTCAAATACTGAAAAAGATTGGATCCCGGGGAAAGGATTATTTGGTGCAGAAGTATGCATGCATGCCAGCTTGGGTATTGTTCGAAGCAGTCAAACCACCGGCTCAATGATCTCTCATCTGAAGTCTGACCGGGATGTCCATTGGCTGTCGGGTACAGCCGCACCATGTACTTCTGTGTATAAACCAATTTGGTTTGATTCGGGATTGCCAGATCTTGGGCCATCACCATCCGGCCTGTATGAAGAAGCAGCACTTTGGTGGCGTCATGAAAACCTTCACAGGGAAATCTTGCGTGACTATACAACCCGGATAACTGAAGTTGCATCAGGCTTGGGTGCCCTGCAGAAGGAATTCCTGTCTGAGATCGATCAGGTTGCTCATCAATCGTTGGAATCAAGAAGAGCTTTCACCCAATATTGTTTTTCGAAAGCTGAACTTGCAGAGTTATCATGGTTGGAAAAAATTAAGCATATGCCTGTACAGCAACGCAGACCCCTTCTCGATAAGATCGCTTGGAAAAAGTTTGATAAACAAGCTGCTCGTACATAATGAACAACTTGAAATATTGTTAGGATCATGCATCAAGACAGAATATAAATAAGCCGGGTGATGCTATAATTTATTTACAGATACATAAATATTGAGATGTTAAATTTTATCGCACCGATCATTCATGAGCATGCAATAGCGATTCCAGAGGATCAGATAGCCTTAATTGGATGGCTTATTTGGTTTTGCCTTCTGGTTTTGATTGTTATCCGCATCCGCGATCGTGACTTAAACCTGGATCGACAGATGCTGATATGGATGGCTGTTTTGAGCATCTCAATTCTCATTTTTACACCTTTTTTTGGTTTAGAAATTCCGATAGAAAGTTTTAACCAAATCGATGCCCGTCCTATCCAGCATTGGATGGTTTTTGTTGCCGTTCCCTGGCTGTTGGCAGGTGGACTTTTGGGGATCCTGCCGTCGGTTTTTCTTTCAGGGATGTCAGGTCTCCTATTATCATATTTGGATACCCATAACATTTTTACACCATTGGTTTTTATGACTTTAGCGGTCAGCTTCAGTTGGGCTGTGAGACAAAGATTTCGTATAAAAACCTATCGATTGTTACGCATTCCTTTCTTTGCAGCGTTCTTCAGCCTGGTTGTCATCCTGCCTTGTACTTTTATTGCAATCATCCTCAGCACACCTGGAGCATTCCCATTAAGGCTTGCAACAGCCTTTGAATTGACACCATCGACACTCCTTCCTATCAGTGGAATGTTGTTAATTGGGGGTGTCATTTGCATTGTGGCACAAGCTATTTTCCATAAGAAGTGGGGATCGCGTCAACCATTGAAGTTCTCTCCAGGTGAGACCAGTATCAGGTATCAATGGACTGCAATCTCTCTATCAACCTTATTGGTTCTATTGATTGTGGTTTTGACCGCTTTATGGTTTGTCAATGAAAATAACGCCAGGCGAACCCTGATTAATCGTTTAAAGGAAACATCCACTGAAGCGGCAGAAGGGTTACCGATTTTTTTGACCTCCGGGAGAAGTTTGATCTCAGAAATTGCAAACCATGAGGAACTCGCCACAGGTGCACCTGAAGCTTTGGAAATCCTGCTAAATGAGACGAAAACCACAATGTCCCTTTTCGAGGAATTGTTCTTGCTGAATGCCGATGGTGAGGTGATTGCGAGATATCCTCAGTCAGCATCTATTCCCTCAGTTGAATCAGAAAGTTTTTCCACTGCAATCAACCAGGTCTTATCTACAGGATCTGTCGAAATCCTTGCAACAAATTCTGATTTAGATGAAAAAGCCGTTGAGATGAACTTCTTTGCAGGTGTTGCAGACAAACCAGGAAACACGGTAAGGATTCTTTGGGGTAGAACTGGACTGATGTCTAATCCCTTATCCAAGATTTACAGCAAAGGGTTTTCTGAACTTGAACAACAGGGAGGTATCGTTCAGATCATAGATGAAGAAAACCTTCATCTTTATCATACAGACCCGAGTCAAATCATGATGGTATTTTTTGATAATAATTTTGTCACACCAACTTATTTCGAGAATGTTTCCAAAGATGGACAAGCGATGATACAGTTTTTCCAACCAATAAACGAGCTGGGTTGGGCTGTGGTGACCTCGCTTCCTGTTCAAGCCCAGTATACGATGGCATGGGAAAGCATTTATCCCTTGGGATTATTCGGATTTGGCACCATAATGGTTGTTTTACTCTTAGGGTTAATTGCCTTTTCGTCAGTTGTTAAACAAGCCAATCGTGTAAAAAGTGGTATTGATGCTGTATCCAACGGAAGATATGATGTCAAGATAGCTCAGGAGCACACTTCCGGAGTAATTGGACAGTTGGCGAAAGCATATAATCAGATGGTGGATTCCCTCGTCCATAAACTGCAAAAGCAATCTGACCTCTCCTCTATCAGTGAGCGTTTGTCAAACCAGGATAACCTGAATGCCATCATGCAAATTATCATGAAAGCAGCATTGGTGCATGGTGTATCGTCGGTGCGCATTATTTTGACATCATCCTCAGAAATAACTGAATCGAAAAACACCGCACAACGTTTTGGTATGGGGAAACTGAGTGAAGTCTTTGCTGATTTGGATGATCAGATTCTTGATCGGGTTCGTACAGAGGGCGTTTTCTTCTTGCGTGATTTAAGAAGGCATAACACACTTCAATGGAAAGAGGGTATGCCGACGCCTGCTTCAATCATCGCTATGCCGATGCAATGGCAGACGAATTGCATTGGTGCATTATGGGTGACTTATCAGGACATCAGGTTCCCGGGCAATGAAGAGGCAGCATTCTTCAAAGGTCTCGCACAAAAAGCAGCTATGTCGGTTAGCAATATCTCGACACTGGTTGATGCTGTAGGGATACGTCAACAACTGGAAACCTTCCTCGATGCTTTACCAGATGCTGTTTTGATCACAGACAATATGGGGAATTTGGTTTACCATAACGGGGCTTCAAAACAAATATTCAATTTTGATGAGCCTTCGTTAGGTAGGATATCGCTTACTAATTTGATGAAGGGGGCGGAGACCTTAGCCGTTCTGAGTGACGGTGGATATGGACCGAAATCAAAAGAGATCAGATTTGACAACGGGAAGATTTATAATGTTTTCGAGTATGCCTTAGACGACAATAGCCAAATGATCGGGAAAGCGATCCTGTTTTCAGATATCACCAGCCAAAAAGCACAAGAATCCATAAAAACAGAGTTTGTGACAACAGTCAGCCACGAGCTGCTGTCACCATTAACTTTAATCCATGGCTATGCCAAAATCTTGCAGTTGACGGGAAATTTAAACGAACAACAAGATGATTATATCAATACGATTATTGATGACATCGAGGATATGAAGGATCTGGTCACAAAATTATTGGATCTTGGACATCTTGAGTCCGGGGATCCATTAGAAACCACGCAATTCTTTGTAGCGGATCTGATAAAGAAGGTTGTGGACGGCGTCGATGCACAAGCCAAGCAGAAAAATATCCAGGTTACATACTTAAGCCCGGTATCTACATTGGCGATTGACGCTGATCGCGCATTTTTGAATCTTGCTTTAAAAAATCTGATAGAAAATGCCATTAAATTTACCAAGATGGGCGGGGAAGTGTCATTAAGTGTGCGATCGAACAATAGCGATGTGGTATTTGTTGTAAAAGATAACGGTATTGGAATTGCACCATTGGATCAACGGCACCTTTTTGAAAAGTTTCATCGTGGACGAATGCCGGTAGGAATTGAACATAAAGGACGTGGATTGGGTTTAGCAATTGTAAAATCAATCACTGAACGTCATGGGGGAAAGGTATGGCTGGAAAGTCAATTGGGTCAAGGCAGTACTTTTTATTTGCAGATTCCCAGGCACCCAAAGAAATAATCAAAAGTATAGACTTCTGATTGAAGCTGTGGTAAAATGCGACCCTTGAAAAACTTGACAATTACATTAAGAATTTGCTATAATCTTAATTTGTTGTATTGACAAAAACACCTGAGAAATCAAAGTTTCTCAAGGTTTTTCTCGCGTTAAATCATAAAAATTTGCTCATTTTCCGATTAATTGGAGGTTCCTAGTGGAAACAAAGGGATTAAAAGCACTGCGGATTGGTCTTGCCTCTCCTGAAGTCATTCGCAGTTGGTCTTATGGCGAGGTTCTCAAACCAGAGACAATCAATTACCGGCGCCTTCGTCCTGAGAAGGACGGATTATTTTGTGAGGCTATTTTTGGCCCCACACGTGATTATCAGTGTTACTGTGGGAAATATAAGAATCCCCGCTACAAGGGAATTATTTGTGATAAATGCGGTGTTGAAGTAACCCGTTCTGCAGTTCGGCGTGAAAGGATGGGGCATATCCAACTGGCTGCCCCAGTAGCTCACATTTGGTATACCAGGCGCATCCCATCTTTCCTCGGTTTAATGCTAAATATCTCCCGTCGAAATCTGGACCGAGTCCTTTATTTTGCCCAATATATTGTCACTTATGTTGATGAAGATGCCCGTCAAAAGGCACTTAAACGGCTGGAAGATGAAATCAGCTTAACTGATCGCGAATTGGGCGAGAAAATCAATGCTCAAATTGCTGAAGTTAAGCAGAACCGCGATTCCGCATTAAAAGAACTTGAATCCCAGCGGGAAGCTGTCCTAGAGGGATATGATGAGCAAGTTGGAAATCGCATTGATCCAGTCATCAAAGAAGGTCAGCGTCTTGAAAGTGAGATCCAAACGCGGATGAGTAAGAAGATTCGCAAGGCAATCATTTTCAAAGCCCTTGATAAGGAAGCGACGATAGTTGAGGTTGGCACGGAAGTGGCTTCTTCCCACTTGAGTGAAGTGCAAGGGATTGTAAAAGAGATGATTGAAGATCTCGAATCTGATCTGAAAGTAAAACGTGAGCAAGATTTGGAAAAATTCAATCTTCAAAAAGAGGAGATTAAAGCGGAAGCTGAAGTCAAAATGGGAGCTTTACGCATTGAGCTTGAAGACAAATCTGAAGAAACCCAGACAGAATCTGCTCGATTACGAGATGAACTTTCCGACTTAGAGCCTTTTACTTTCCTGAGTGAAGCCCGTTATCGGGAATTAAAATCCAGTTGGGGGCAGGTTTTTCGAGCTGATATGGGTGCAGAAGCTTTCTACGATATACTCAAACGTATTGATTTAGATGCCATGGCAGAAGAACTTTGGGATGAGATCCGTACGACACGCAGCAAGCAGAAACGTAAAAAAGCCACACGCCGATTGGGTGTGATCGAAGCATTTCGGCGGTCACGTAATAAACCTGAGTGGATCATTATAACTGTCCTACCGGTTATCCCACCTGATTTGCGGCCAATGGTTCAGCTTGATGGTGGTCGATTTGCTACATCAGACTTAAATGACCTGTATCGGCGCGTGATCAATCGCAATAATCGTCTTAAACGGCTGCTTGAATTGGGTGCCCCTGATGTGATTGTTCGCAATGAAAAGCGGATGCTGCAGGAATCAGTTGACTCCTTGATCGATAATTCGCAACGTGGTAAAGCCCTTTCACGGCGTGGTCGACGTGAACTTCGATCGCTGAGTGATATGTTAAAGGGGAAGAAGGGCCGCTTCCGCCGAAACTTGCTGGGTAAACGTGTGGACTACTCCGGACGCTCAGTCATTGTTGTAGGTCCAAATTTAAAATTACACCAATGCGGTTTACCTAAATCTATGGCACTGGAACTTTTCCGCCCCTTTGTCATTTCAAGGCTGGTTTCCCAAGAATATGCAGCAAATATCAAAAGCGCACGTCGCTTTATTGAACGTAACCGACCTGAGGTTTGGGAGGCATTAGAGTATGTGATCAAGGATCGGCCTGTGTTATTGAACCGAGCGCCAACACTCCACCGATTGGGAATCCAGGCGTTTGAACCAATTTTGATCGAAGGCAGCGCTATCCAGCTTCACCCCCTTGTGACAACTGCTTTCAACGCGGACTTTGATGGTGACCAGATGGCAGTGCATGTACCACTTTCGCAAAAAGCTGTCACTGAGGCACGTGAATTGATGCTGGCGACCAAGAACCTACTGAAACCAGCCAATGGTGAGCCGATCATCAGCCCTTCAAAAGATATGGTTCTGGGTGTTTATTACATGACGATGAACATTGACCAAGAACACAGAGGTGATGGCCGGATATTTTCAGATGTGGATGAGGTTCTCATGGCTTATGAGTTAGGCCAGGTTGATTTACATGCAAATATCAAAATTCAGGCAAAAACCTATTTTGATGAAGAAAATCATCGAATGAAGGAACCTGAAATACGTGTTATTGACACAACTATTGGACGGGCGATCTTCAATAGTGCGCTAACAGAAAAGATGTGTTTCTTTAATTCTGTTTTGGATAAAGGTGGGATCAGAGATTTGATTGCCGAAGTCTATGAAGTCTGCGGTCAGAAGGAAACTTGTGATGTCGCTGACCGGATCAAAGAGATCGGATTTAAATTCGCTACACGATCTGGGTCCACCATTGCAGTTGGGGATATCACTGTCCCACCAGCGAAGAAGGAAATTATTAAGAATTCGCTGGAGTCAGTAGATGTGATCAATCGTGATTTCCGCCGAGGCCTTTTAACAGAGCAAGAACGTGATGAAAAAGTGATTGAGGTTTGGCAGAAGACTACTGATAAAGTCGCTTCTGCTGTTGAAGAATCGCTGGACCCGACAGGTGATTTAGCGAATATGGCTATCTGCGGTGCGAGCAAAGGTGGCTTTAAATCCATTACTCAGCTGGCGGGAATGCGAGGTCTTATGGCTGATCCTGCTGGTCGAATTATTCCTATGCCCATTCTATCAAATTTCCGTGAAGGATTAACTGCGTTGGAATACTTTATTTCAACACATGGTGCTCGAAAAGGTTTGGCGGACACTGCTTTGCGTACGGCTGATGCAGGTTACTTAACTCGCCGTCTGGTGGATGTCGCTCAAGATATCATTGTTAATGAAGAAGATTGCGGGACGACGAATGGTCTCTGGATCCGTGCTGATGAAGACATTGCTGGGCAAAGCTTTTCCGAAAGAATATATGGACGCATATTGGCGGAGCGGGTGGTCGACCCGAAAACTGGCGAGATCATCTTTGAGCAGAATGATGAACTCAATCACGAAAATGTGAAAAAGATTGTCAGTCTTGATGTCCAAGCTGTAAAAGTCCGCTCACCACTAACCTGTGAAATGGTTCATGGAATATGTGCCAATTGTTATGGCATTGACCTTGGGCGCGGTGATAAGGTGAAGTTAGGCTCAACTGTCGGTATTATTGCCGCACAGTCGATTGGTGAGCCTGGTACGCAGCTCACACTTAGAACCTTCCATACAGGCGGTGTTGCTTCAAGTGGAGACATCACAACCGGTCTCCCACGTGTTGAGGAACTCTTCGAAGCACGTAAAACACCAAAAGGAGAAGCGATCATTTGCACAATCTCCGGATCAGCACATGTTATCCATTCTGAGAAATATGCTGATCAACGGGTTGTACTCGTTGAGGCAAGTGAAATGGTTTCCGATGCCTATGATATTCCGGAAGATTGGACAATTGAGGTTAAAGAAGAGGATGAGGTTGAAAGTGGTGTCACGCTGGCAAGTCAGGATGAAGCGATCATCATTGCACAACATAATGGTCGTGTCCGGATTGAAGATCATAGAGTCATTGTGTCATATGAAGTGAAAGAAGCTGAAGAATATGACATCCCAACAACTTCCCGATTGATTGTCCAGGAAGGTGACAAGGTTGAAGCAGGACAGCCGCTGACTGAAGGATCTTTGAATCCTCATACCATTCTAAGAATTAAAGGCCGGGATGCCTGCCAGCTCTATCTGATGAAAGAGATTCAGAAGGTCTATCGCACACAGGGTCAGAATATCAATGACAAGCATTTTGAGGTGATCATCCATAAAATGTTAGGAAAGGTTCAGGTCATCCGATCTGGTGATTCGAAGTACCTTCCGCAGGAACTGATTAACAGGTTGGAAATTAGGCGTGTCAATGAAGAGCTTGTCGCTGAAGGGAAGAAACCTGCCCGATTTATTGAGGTCCTGCTCGGTGTCACGAAAGCAGCTTTAGAAACGGATTCTTTCCTATCTGCTGCTTCTTTCCAGCACACGATCAAGGTTCTTTCGGCGGCAGCAGTTGCCTCGAAATCTGATCCATTATTTGGATTAAAGGAAAACATCATGATCGGCAAACTCATCCCAGGAGGGACGGGATTTAAGCCTGGTCAATTTGCTGATGAGACGCCGGGAGAAGAACCTTCTGAAGAAATGTTAGAAGGTCGTGTACTCGACCTCTTTGAACAAGAGCTTGACGAATTGGACTTCATCAATGAGGATGAAATCGATGACGAAATGCTTGAGCTGGATGATGAAGACTTCGAAGATGAAGATGAAGACATCGACGAAGATCTTGATGACGATGAGGAAATCGAAACCATCGACTGATCTAAAGCTCACATAATTCATTTAATTAAAATCCCAAGATATCTCCTTGGGATTTTTGTGATATACTGAAACAAATGTTCTTTGACTGATCTTCTTGACGCCTGTCACATTACATCTTAAGATTTGACAGGAGGAGTGCATATGGATTTAGGAACAATTAGACCAATAAATATCAATGAAGAGATGCAGCAATCTTATCTCGATTATGCGATGAGCGTGATTGTTTCACGTGCTCTACCGGATGCCAGAGATGGGCTTAAGCCTGTGCAGCGTCGGATTTTGTATGCGATGTATGATATGGGATTGCGATCAAACAGCTCTTTTAAGAAATCCGCCAGGATAGTCGGTGAGGTATTGGGGAAGTACCACCCTCATGGCGATATGGCTGTCTATGAAGCCATGGCTCGTATGGCTCAAGATTTTTCTCAGCGCTACATGTTGGTGGAAGGCCAGGGTAATTTCGGCAGTGTTGATGGGGATCCGCCGGCAGCGATGCGATATACGGAAGCAAGACTGACAGAAATGTCGATGGACCTTATCCAGCAGATTGGTATGGATACGGTAGATTTTCTTGAAAATTTTGACGGATCTCTTCATGAGCCTGAGGTACTGCCATCGGCTGTACCTAATTTGTTGGTCAATGGTGCTTCTGGTATTGCTGTTGCCATGGCTACCAACATCCCACCGCACAACCTTGTGGAGGTTGTGGATGCACTGGTGATGATGCTGGAAAATTGGACGAAAATTGATGATATCAGTGTGGAAAATCTGATGAAATTTATCAAAGGCCCG
>CAYTXE010000021.1:0-28341 GCA_964441045.1 uncultured Candidatus Brevefilum sp. | reverse complement strand
TGCGTGACCTACATAAACTTTCAGGATTTCTTCAACCCCAGGCTGACCCAATCCCCATCGCTGAGCTGTTCGACCAGGGTAAATCCTGCTTCATAGGCTGCTTGCAGCACCTTATCTACTTGATGCTCCAGGAGGCCGGAAAGCAAAAGCATGCCGCCTTTCTGCACCAACCCGGATAACCCTTGTTTAAACATATGTATGATGACTTTCGCTAAAATATTAACCGTTACCAGGGGGGCATCACTGATCGTAAAATAACCGGATAGGATCTCTTCTACTGACCCGTTGCCGGTTTCCAGTGCTCCGTCTGTAAGATGGTTGATCGCCGCATTTTCCAGTGTAGCTTTCACAGCCTTGCTGTCCGTGTCAACTGCAACGGCATGGGATGCGCCCAGCTTCAAAGCAGTGATCGAAAGGATCCCGGAACCGCAACCGACATCAATGATCTTATCTCTCTTTTTGATATATCGTTCCAATAACCGCAGGCAGAGCCGGGTAGTGGGGTGTGTGCCTGTGCCGAAAGCCATGATCGGGTTGATGTGAACGACGACGCGCTTCTCATCTTTGTCAGGTGTGTTCCAGGCAGGGAGGATGAGGAGCTTTTCGCCAATCGGGATGGGCAGGTAGTGCTGTTTCCAGGCATCCATCCAATCTTGATCCTGGATGGGTTTGTAATAAGGTTTTGGAATAGGTGTGATCAGCCCTAAGTGACCGAGTGCTGCTTCCAATTTGTCTCGCTGTTCTTCCAGGTTTTCATCGAATGGCAGGTACCCAAACACATTCAACACGCCGGTGGGTTCATTTTCCTGGGTGTGTGGATTAAACCGGGTAACGTTTTCCACCACAACCCCACATGAAACAAAACGCCCCAGCACTTCTGCCAGGGCTTCCGCAAGTTCACCATCACATTGCAGTTTGACCTCAATCCAATGGACTGTATTTTCTATCTCAGCCACCAAAAACATCCCTCAATTTATCAAAAAAACTTTGTTCCTGGATCTTGATATCCGAGTCCATGGTTTGAGCCAGCTGCTCAAACATCTCACGTTGGTCCGCTGTCAGTCGGTTGGGGATCTGGATCGAAACCGTCACTAACTCATCCCCTGTGCCTGAACCACGCAGGTGGGGGATCCCGCGATCACGCAACCGGAACATTCTGCCAGGTTGGGTGCCGGGTGGAATGCGTAAGTCCACGTCGCCATTCAATGTGGGGATGCGGATCTGGTCGCCAAGGACAGCCTGTGCAATATTGATATCCAGGTCAAGCAGGATGTCATCACCCTTTCTACGGAAAAAATTATGTTTTTCTACTTCAATTTCCAGGTAGAAATTACCGTTTGGACCGCCGTTGATACCGGGCTGCCCTTCACCCGCCAGACGGATTTGAATACCAGTGGAAACACCTGCAGGGATGGAAACCTTTTTGTTGACGGTTTTACGTTCAAGACCTCGCCCATTGCAGGTGGGACAGGGTGTCTCGATCACCTCGCCACGCCCGTTACAGCGCGGGCAGGTGACAACCTGGACCATAGACCCGAGCAATGTCTGGTGTACCTGACGAACTTCCCCCTGACCGTTACAATTTGGGCAAGTTTTAGGCGAGGTGCCTGGTTTAGCCCCTGAGCCGCCGCAGGTATGGCATTTTTCATCGCGCGTGATTTGAACTTCCTTTTCAACACCAAAGGCAGCTTCTTCAAAGCTCAGCTTGATGCGGTTGGAGAGGTCTGCTCCCCGCTGCGGTGCATTGCGTACACGCCTGCCCCCCATACCCCCAAACCCGCCAAAACCAAAGATTCCTTCCAGGATGTCTGACAAGTCAATATTGGTGAAGTCTGGCATCCCCTGGGTGTTGACGCCAGCATGACCATAGCGATCATAAGCTGCACGCTTTTCCCTGTCAGAAAGAACCGCATAAGCTTCGTTTATCTCTTTGAATTTCTCTTCAGCTTTCGGGTCGTCACTCACATCGGGATGGACCTTGCGCGCTAAATTTCGAAATGCAGATTTGAGATCATCTTCGCTGGCGTTACGAGGAACGCCTAGGACTTCATAATAATCACGTTTTGCCATACACTACTTTTGTCGTTATTGGTGGGGTCACAATGTGAATACCCGGGTTGTTTTTCACTCCGAATGAGTTTACTCAGGATTGAAGAGGGAGTCAAATCGTTCCCCATTAATGAATAGGGACCAGGTGTCTGGAATATATCCGGACACCTGGTTGTACCTTCGTTATGTGCGCTGGTTTCAGACCTGTTTGAATTCGCCATCAACGACGTCTTCATCGTCACTGCCAGCGTCTTCTCCTGTGGTGTCCTTTCCTCCATCATCTGCACCGGGCTGCTGACCTTCAGCTTGCTGCTGCTGCTGGTAAGCTGCACTCCCAAGCTGCTGCAGGACTTCTGCCAGTTCATCGGACGCCTTTTTGATGGCTTCAACATCTTCGCTGTCTTTGAGATCGCGCACCTTGCTGGCAGCGTCTTCCACCTTTTGTTTCAAATCTTCTGGGACTTTGTCACCCAGGTCTTTGAGGGTCTTTTCAGCGGAATAGACCATATTGTCAGCGTGGTTTTTAGTTTCGATCAGATCACGACGTTTGCGATCTTCCTCAGCATGCTGTTCAGCTTCCTGGCGCATGCGTTCCACTTCTTCTTCACTCAAGCCGGAAGAGGCTGTGATGGTGATATTTTGACTGCGCCCGGTGGCCTTATCCTGGGCTGTGACTTCCAGGATACCATTGGCGTTGATATCAAAGGTCACATCTATTTGAGGAATACCGCGCGGGGCGGGGGGGATGCCGTCGAGGATGAATTTACCCAACGATTTATTGTCCACGGCCATTGGGCGTTCACCCTGCAGCACGTGGATCTCCACCTGGGTTTGGCTGTCGCTGGCTGTTGAGAAGACCTGGCTTTCACGGGTGGGGATAGTTGTATTGCGTTTGATCAACGTGGTTGCCACGCTGCCTAAGGTCTCTATGGACAGGGATAGGGGGGTCACATCCAGCAATAGGATGTCTTTTACCTCACCGCCGAGGACGCCGGCTTGAATGGCCGCGCCGACCGCAACCACTTCGTCCGGATTCACACCTTTGTGCGGTTCCTTTCCGAAGAGTTTTTCAACTTCTGATTGGATCCTGGGCATGCGGGTCATGCCGCCGACAAGTACAATTTGGTCGATGTCTTTCTTTGTGAGATTGGCATCGTCCAGGGCAAGTTTCACTGGTGTCAGGCTGCGTTCAATCAAGTCTTCGGTTAACTGCTCAAGCTTGGAGCGGGTCAGGGTCATCACAAGATGTTTTGGCCCGGAGGCATCAGCTGTAATGTAGGGCAGATTGATTTCTGCCTGCATGGTGGAGGACAGTTCAATCTTTGCCTTTTCGGCTGCCTCTTTTAGCCGTTGGAGGGATTGACGGTCATTGCGCAAATCGATGCCGTTATCCTTCTTAAATTGGTCAGCGATATAGTCAATAACGCGTTGATCGAAGTCGTCGCCACCCAGGAAAGTGTCACCGCTGGTGGAGCGAACCTGGAAGACACCTTCGCCAACATCGAGGATGGAGATGTCAAAGGTGCCGCCACCCAGGTCATAGACGGCGATTACCTCATTTTTTTTCTTATCCAGGCCATAAGCCAGTGAAGATGCTGTTGGTTCGTTGATGATCCTAAGCACTTCTAGGCCTGCGATCTTACCAGCATCCTTGGTGGCATTTCTTTGGGCATCGTTAAAATATGCCGGAACGGTGATGACTGCTTGAGTGACTGGTTCGCCTAAATAGGCTTCAGCATCACGTTTGATCTTGGAGAGGATCATGGCAGAGATCTCTGGAGGGGAGTACTCCTTGCCTGCCAGGTTGACGCGTAAGTCGCCATTAGGGGCTTTGCTGACTTTATAGGGCACAAACTTCAAGGCTTTCTGTACTTCTGGATCATCAAACTTGCGACCCATGAAGCGTTTGATTGAAAAGATGGTATTCTCTGAATTAGTGATCGCCTGGTTGCGAGCTACTCGCCCCACCAATCGTTCACCGTTCTTATTTACAGCAACAACTGAAGGGACAAGACGCTCACCCTCAGCTGAAGGGATTACAACAGGTTCACCGCCGCTCATGACTGCCCCGACGGAGTTCGTTGTTCCGAGGTCAATACCGATAATTTTTCCCATTTATATTCTCCTTTTTTCTATTTAGCAACCCGCACTATAGCAGGGCGGATAATTCGATCTGATATACGATAGCCTGGTTGGACAACCTCAATGATCTGACCATCACTAAAATCCTCGTGGTCCTCTTGGGTGATCGCTTCGTGGAAATTCGGGTCAAATGTATCACCAGGCTTGATTTCCATTTGTTCAACGCTTTGATTTTTCATTTGATTGATCAATTTTTTGTGGATCAATTCAATGCCGTTGAACCAGTTTTCAAGTTCTTTCGTGGTTGGTTTATTCTTGAGAGCACGCTCGAGATCATCTGAAGCAACGAGGAAAATTTTGAGAATGCTGGCCATCGCATCCTGGTATGATCGTGAAGAATCACGTAAGATGCGTTTTTTATAATTCTCAAAATCAGCCAGGGTTCTAAGGTGCTGATCGGTTTGTTTATCAACCTCCTTACGCAGGGCTTCAATTTCCTTTTCCATGGCATCATACTCATCAAAGGTCAGCCCAACCATCGGTCGACCTTCCTCCGTGCCCTGGTCCTCCTCAGGAGTAGGGTTGGATTCGATTTCTTCTTCGCTCTCCTTTGCCTGGTTTTTTTGTTTTTCTGATTTATTTTCCTTCATAGATTACTCCAAATTCTTGAATATAATTGCAAACGATTAGTGCATGTCATTAAACTACAAATGTATCGGATACCAGGTCAGAAAGCACTTTGGCGACGAAACGTACCGTCGAGATGGTGCGATCATAGGGCATCCGGATCGGGCCCAGCACACCAATGGAGCCGGTCAAGGAATCGGGGTCCCCATAGCGTGCCAAAACGACAGAACATTGGCGCAGTTCTTCCCAGGTGCCCTCACCACCAATTAGAACCTGGATACCGCCCACATCCGAATTCATTACCGTACTTGCCAGCAGGTTTTCTAACAGGGAACGCTCTTCCAGGATATGCAGTGCCTGACGTGCTTCATCAGATTCGAAAAACTCCGGTTCGGAGAGCACATTGGTCATGCCATCCAGGTAGATTTCACCAGTGGTGGATTCTTCAATGAGGGTCATCTCAGCCAGGAGGATGTTCAGGATATCCTGTCCGATGGGGTCGAGTTGGTCACGAACGAGGGAAATCTTATTGATATCACCACGAGCACAAAGATGGGTGATTCGACTGGCAATTTGTGACAGTCGTTCCTGCGAGATGGAATTGTCCAATGAGATGAACTGCTGGCGGATCTCACCGCCCATAAATACCGCTATCATCAATACCTGTCTGCCGTGCGTCGCGATCAGCTCCAGGTGTTTTAAAATGGTCTTTTCTGAATGGGGGGCAGTTACTAGAGATGCTGCCTGTGATTGATTCGCAAGCACGGATGCCGCCAATTTGAGCCATTGTTCAATGTCCTGCCGGGATTGGTAGAATTGATGGATAATGGTACGGCGGGTATTGGTGGGCAGACCGCTTTTCTGCAGAAGGTTGCCGACAAAATATCGATAGCCGTCTTCCGTAGGTACTCGTCCTGCTGAGGTGTGAGGCTGGCGCAATAATTCACATTCTGTCAAGACAGCCATCTCATTGCGGACAGTGGCTGAACTCAATGCAAGGTTGTATTTGTTGACCAATGATTTTGAACCCACTGGCTGTGCTGATTGAATATACTCGTGGATGATCAGGGTCAGGATGAGTTTTTGCCGGTCTGTTAATTGCATAGGTACCTCTGTTTAAATTTTAGCACTCTCGCATCGAGAGTGCTAAAATAGCACAGAATTAATGTTACCATGACCCAAAAAGTGCGTCAAGAAAAAAATCACCTCAGGGTGTTAATCTTTTATTAGAAATGTAGGATGGGGAATTGTAGGTTGTGCGTAGTGCGTTGTGAATGGGGAAGGCTCACTGGTGCAGGTATCTTGTTTTACCAGTAACTATTTGACTATTCACTATTCACTTTTTCGCCAGTATTACTCGATATACATGCCGGTCGATCCCGCCAAATTTGTATTTATATGGTTCATCTCCCCGCATGAAGTCAAATTCTTCAATGTTGTTCTCAGTTGCCCACTGGATAAGGTATGTCAGAAGGATCCAGCCTGGGGAGAGATCACGATAATCCCATTCCCAGCCGGAATTGTAGAGCCACAGGCGGTTATCCCAGATAAAGGACATATTGGCAGCGGCTTTGTTCCCATCCAGGGTTAAAAATGCTAACTGGAGCCAATTATGTTGGAAAGCCGTCTGTGCAGTGCTATGGAGATGCTTACGCATCTCATCGGTCAGAAATTCACGTTTATTGGGGTCCTGTGCCATCATCTCAATGAATGTGTCAATATCGGAATCCAATTGATGAACATCCTGGGTGATGTAGAGTTCTCCTTTTGCTAAATGCTGTTCCAGGTTGCGAACTTTGCGGCGGATCTCATGGCGCTGTTTCTTCTTAATTCCTGCCAGGTAAGCCTGGAAATCCCCTTGAAGCGGGATATAAGGTGCAGGCTGCAAATGGAACTGATTGAAGAGCCACCCACGTCGATCAGCTTCAGCTTTCAGCAACTTGATTGTAGGTGTATCTCCCAGGAGGTTGAAAAGGTCCAGCGTTTCCCACGACGGTATCCCAGGGGCGTTCTTTAGAAAATCTAATAAGCCTGAGATAAAGGCTGGCAAGTCTTTTGGGGGAACAATAAAATCTAAATAATCTGAGACTTCGAAGGAGCCAACGAACAGCAAAGCCTGCTTACCCTGGACATTTTTCGCCTGGAAAAGCGGTGCTACTCCAAACAGATGCCGATCCTGGAAGGCTGCCACCAGGACCAATTCACTGTCTTCAGGCCATTCACCACCACCACGTGTTTCCCACCAGGCTTGCAGGTATTCAAAGGTCAGGAATGGCACTTGACTTGCACTGAAATTAACCAAACGATTCCATTCATCTTTGAATTTTGCCAGGCTATTGAATGTTGTGTATTGAAGAAATTCCATAACGCAATTATACCGTGGCAAAGTATGTGTATAATAAAGGCAAGAAACCATTGATAAGTAAGTTGGGTACCCATGTATGATTTGAACTTATATCCTATAAAAACTGAAGAAGGACGTGCAGATTCCCCTACAGAGGGTTTTCTTGCAGCCAGTCCGCCAAGACGGACAGCACGCAGCCGGTCTGATGATCAATTAATTTTCTCTTTATTCATACAGGGAGATGACTCTCTCTCTCCAGAGATTCAGAAAGCCTGGCTGCAGCGATTATCTCAGTCTTTTTATCAAGCCAGTGGGACGGTCACCTCCGCTTTGCGTACCTTGATTGAGACGTTGAATCTGACGATGATGGAGCAGAATCTCAAGCTTGCTCAGGATGGCGGCGGCATCAGGGGCTCAATAAACCTCGCAGCTGTTCATCGGGATTCATTATATATCGCACAGAGCGGTTACCTGCATGCCTTTTTCCTCACACACCAGGGAATGCAGCATTTTTCCGATACGAGTGGTTCTGATCGAGGTTTGGGCTTCAGCAGGTCACCCAACATACGCTATTATCAGGCTGACCTGGGTGAAGGCGGCTATCTTTTTCTGACGGATACGCCACCAGAAACCTGGTCGGAAGAACTGCTCTTCGGGAATGAATTTCCCAGCCTTGAACAATTGCGGAGAAGGCTCCTTAATCAGGCGCCAGCAAACTTCAGGCTGGACCTGGCTCAGATCACTGCCGGTAAAGGAGATATCCATATCCATCAACCCAAACCAAAAGTAGAACTGGTTTCTGAGGAACCTGTTGTTGAACTCGAAAACGAGAGCTCACCTTCTGAAGAATTGGTCGAAGAATTAGATTTATCACCCAATAATGAGGCAATATCAGATACACAAAAAATTCAAACCTTACCTCCCCAAGATATTGAACAGAAACAAGAACCTCCGAGCGAGGCGGGTGAGGAGGAGATCGAAATCGACGACGATGAAATAAATCAAGCGGTGCAGGAGCCTGAAGCTGAAAGCTTGGATGACGAAGTGGCTTTTCAACAAGATCAATTAATCGTCCCGGAGAAAAGAATCGAGGTCGATGGTCAAATGACATCTCCGAAGAAACATGCTCCAAAAGCTAAACAAGCTTTTCGTAAGAGAGCCAAAGAACTTCGAGAAGATTGTCTCAAAGGTATGGCAGTCTTTTTTGATTGGTGGCATCAATTGTGTGAAAAGGTTCGATTGTTTTTCAAAGACCTGGTGGTTCGTTTATCCCCGGAGTCAAAGGATGAGTCACTGAGACTTTCGAAGGGTACACTCTTATTTATTGCCGTGGCTGTTCCCATCCTCGTGGTTACAATTGCAGTAAGTGTTTATTTGGTAAGGGGAAGAACACTGCAGTACCAGGAGTATCTGGCTCAAGCTGTTTCTGCTTCTGACAGTGCACAAGCTGTAGGGGATCCAACTGTCGCTCGGGACCTTTGGTCCCAAACCCTGACATTCCTTGAAAACGCTGAAGAATTTAAAAGCACCGATGAGATCACTGAACTGAGGGAAAAGGCTCAAGATGCTCTGGATGCCCTTGATGGGGCAGTGCGATTGGCTTACCAACCTGCAATTTCGGGCGTTCTGTATTCTGAGATAAATATCACACGCATTGTGTCCTATGGCATGGACCTCTACCTGTTTGATGCGACCGACGGCCGTGTGATCCACGCAACGCACACCAACCAGGGATATGAGATTGACCCTGATTTTATTTGTTCTGCTGGTTCTTACAGTACCGGGACTGTCGGTGCCCTGGTGGACATTGTGTCGCTGCCGATCAATAATCCCTACCAGGCACAAATACTCACAGTTGATGCCCTTGGCAATGTAGCCTATTGTGCCCCTGGAATAGATCCAGTGGTCCAATCTCTGCCATCCCCCGGGGCTGGAATTGGTGAAACCGTCAAGATTGCCTATGAATACAATCGTCTGTATGTCCTCAATCCAGTGAATGCTTCCGTCCAAATATTCGCCTCAACAGACGGTCTCTTCCTGGATCCACCAGATAATTACTTTGAAGGTGCGAGGATGGAGGAAATCCCCAACTTTACCAAAATCGTGGACATGGCGGTAAACGGGCCAGAGTTGTATCTCTTACGTTCAGATGGCATGATGGTGGACTGTGTTTACAGTGGCTTACCCGACAATCCAGTGATCTGTGAACAACCTGTTGCTTATATTGATGGACGGGCTGGCAGAGAAGATCAAACCCTGGTGATGCCAGAGGCCAGTTATGTGTCCGTGCTCTATACAGCGCCACCGGATCCTTCTGTCAGCATCCTGGATGCCACCAATGCAGATATCTATCGATTTTCCCTGCGCTTCAGGGTCTACCAGCGATTGCGTCCTGATCTGGGTGATTATGAGGTTGAATCGCCCACAGCAACGGCTTTCACGATTGGGATTAACCAGATCGCCTTCATCGCCTTTGGAAACCAGGTATTTTACGCATATATTGATTGAGGCTGTTCAATGCAGCCAGATTGTATGCTTTATCCAGGATGTTGCTTGGCTGAAATGACCCAATTGATCTGAGTAAGCAAAAACACTTTTTTTAGTTTCAGTGTGCCCTAAAGTGGGGTGAATTATAAAGATTCCCCTTTATTCCTGCAGCAAAATTGTTAAGGTAAAAGACTGCTTTATGCAGTGTTTTTCAGTGTGAGAGATAACTTTGAAAATATCTCATCTCATTATGGTGAAGAAGTGTATTCGCTGTTAGGCAATTGCAAAAACACATCCTGAATATTATTCACTCCGCAAATTTACGCGCGGTTGGTGTTACAATTGGTTTTTAGAACTGAATAATAGATCAAATGAGGAGCCTTATGAAAAATGAAGATTCCAGAATTGAACGCCTGCGAGAGATGCGCGCCAAAGCACAGCAGGGTGGCGGACAGGATCGGATTGACCGCCAGCATGCGAAGGGAAAATTAACGGCACGTGAACGTCTTGCATTACTGTTAGATAAGAACAGTTTTGTGGAGCTTGAAGTATTTACAACGCAGCAGAATGACCCAAATAAGCCTGGGTTCATGGGAGATGGTGTTGTTACCGGCTACGGTACCATCGATAACCGGACGGTGTATGTGTATGCCCAGGATTTCACCGTTCAGGGAGGTGCTTTGGGTGAGATGCACAGTCGAAAAATCTGCAGGGCTATGGACCTGGCTGTATCAAATGGAAGCCCAATCATCGGTCTGCTCGATTCTGGCGGTGCAAGAATTCAGGAAGGTGTTAAAAGTCTGGGGGGGTATGCTGAGATATTCAAACGCAATGCCCAATATTCAGGCGTCGTACCCCAAATCAGCCTGATTCTTGGTCCGTGTGCCGGCGGTGCTGCCTATTCCCCTGCTGTGACAGATATGATCATCATGGTCGATAAGCAATCTTTCATGTTCCTGACAGGTCCACAGGTGATCAAAACGGTAACGGGTGAGGAAACGGATTTTGAATCCCTTGGCGGTGCACAGGTGCATTTGACCCAAAGTGGGATTGCCACTTTCATGACCAGGGACGAAGAGGCTGCCCTGGCATTGACCCGCAAAATTTTAAGTTACTTGCCTTCAAATAATATCGACAATCCTCCTTTGGGAGACGCAAATGATGATCCAGAACGTCGAGAAGAGCGATTGAATGACATGGTTCCGGTTGACCCGAGCACCCCTTACAGCATGCATGAAGTTATTGAAGCTGTGGTCGATCGGGGGTCTTTTCTTGAACTCCAGGCTGGATATGCCCGTAATGCTATTGTTGGATTGGCGCGAATGGATGGCAGATCGGTGGGCATCCTTGCCCAGGAACCGAGTTTTATGGCCGGGGTCATTGATATTAATGCGGCAGACAAACTTAGCAGGGCAGTTAGATTTTTTGATGCGTTCAATTTGCCGCTGGTCACTTTTGTTGATTCACCTGGTTTCCTGCCAGGTGTGAGCCAGGAGCATGGCGGCATCATCCGGCATGGTGCCAAAGTCCTGTATGCTTATTCTGAAGCAACTGTCCCGAAGGTGAGTGTGGTCACACGTAAAGCCTATGGTGGGGCATATGTTGTGATGAGCAGTAAATACTTGGGAACGGATATTAACTACGCCTGGCCCAGCGCTGAGATTGCCGTGATGGGACCCCAGGGTGCGATCAATATTCTTTATCGAAGGGAATTGGCTGAAGCAAAGGATCCCGAAGCAGAGCGGATGCGTTTGGAAGCGGAATATCGCCGGCGCTACCTGAACCCATATGCTGCGGCGAATGCGGGTTATGTGGATGATGTGATTGAACCTGCAGAAACACGGGGGATGATCATCAAAGCCCTCAATGCAACCCAAAATAAATCAGAGCAGCACCCACCCCGTAAACATGGGAATATGCCGGTTTGAGAGGATAAGAGATGAGCGATATCCAACAAGGTTTGCGGATTGCTGCGATTGGGATGGGATTGGTCTTTATACTCATCATTTTCCTATGGTTATTGATGGCCTTGATGATGCGTGTGACCTCCAATGAAAAGCGCATGAAAGTGAAAAGCAAGACTGTTACCAGGACTACCTCGCAAATGGTCCCTGAATTGGCGGTGGCTGAGGTGCAGCGCCGCGCAGCCGCAGCCGCGGTGGGGGTTGCGCTAGCAATCTCTTCCAGACAGGGGCGCAAAACGAAACAAGGTTCAATGAAACAAGAAGCAAGTATGAGCCATTGGCTGTCTTACCATCGTGCACGTCAGTTAGATAATAAAAGTAAATAAGGACAATTATATGAAGATCAAAGTTGAGATAGACGGCCAAACCTACCAGGTTGAAGTTGAAGATATTCATGTGAGGCCTGTGGTGGCCATCGTAGAGGGTGAACGGTATGAAGTATGGCCTGAATCAGAAGCTCCTATCATAGAGGAGGTATCCGCAGCGCCAAAAGTATCTGTTCCGGAGCCCCTACCGAACCTTACATCACCAGCCTTAGCAAGGCAAGCTGGTGGCGGTAAGGACATCACAGCCCCGCTGCCTGGTGTCATAATTGCAATTCTGGTCAAAGCAGGTGAAAAAGTTGTTCGGGGTCAGGAACTTTGCACATTAGAAGCGATGAAAATGAAAAATGCTATCAAAAGCAGCCGTGAAGGTGTCATTGAGGGAATTGAAGTCAATGTTGGTGATCAGGTTAGTCACGGACAGGTCTTGATGACCTTCTCAAAATAAGGGAGTTAGTGGATGGACTTTTCATTCTTATTGGGAGAGATCACACGGGGTTTCACAGATTTCACATTGGGTAATGGCATCATGGTCCTTCTTGGCGTGGTCTTAATCACGCTGGCTGTGGTTAAGGAATATGAACCAGTTTTACTGCTTCCAATTGGGTTCGGCTGCATCATGGCGAATATCGGTATGTCTGCTGATGTGGGATTTATGAAGGTGATCTATGATGCGGGCATCAAGTCAGAGTTGTTTCCATTGCTGATCTTTATTGGAGTCGGCGCCATGATTGATTTCAGCCCCTTGCTGGCGCAGCCCAAGATGGTTCTGCTTGGTGCTGCAGGGCAGTTTGGAATCTATGGAACATTGCTCCTAGCGCTTATGCTGGGTTTCCCGATGAATGAAGCAGCTTCGATCGGTGTGATTGGTGCAATTGATGGACCTACAGCGATATTCGTTGGGAGTAAGCTTGCGCCAAATCTTTTAGCGCCAATTGCCGTAGCAGCTTATTCATATATGAGTTTGATCCCGATAATACAACCGCCGATCATGAAGCTGCTCACCACCCGCAAAGAACGCTTGATCCGCATGGAATATGCACCGCGCCCGGTTTCTCGGCTGACGCTGGTGGTCTTTCCTATTTTTGTGACATTGGTGGTTAGTTTAGCTGCACCAGATGCTGCTCCTCTGATCGCTTCGTTGATGTTGGGAAATTTGCTCCGAGAAAGCCTGGTTGTGGATCGGTTGAGCAAAGCTGCACAGAATGAAATCATCAATGTTGCCACCCTATTTTTAGGGCTTGCTATTGGTGCAACGATGAAGGCTGAGTCTTTCATTAACTTGGAAACTTTGATGATCCTGGGTTTGGGATTGATTGCCTTTGTCCTGGACACCGTGGCAGGGCTTTTGTTTGGCAAGTTGATGTCGGCTCTGAGCGGTGGGAAGATCAATCCATTGATCGGTGCCTGTGGGATCAGTGCCTTCCCAATGGCTGGGCGCCTATCGGCAAAGATGGCACAGGATGAAGACTTCGAGAATTTTATCCTGATGCATGCCATGGGTGCGAACACAGCTGGTCAGCTTGGCAGTGTGATCGCAGGCGGGTTGCTTCTGGCTCTGGTTTCTGGAATGGGTTAGGCCAACGGCAGGTTGTCATATGCTGCAGAACTATTTTATTTATAAATTATGTACTTTAGAAAACACGCAAACATGTTAATGAAAGGAATGGTGTGATCATGAAATATCGAATCGAAGGTACTGTTTTCCCTATCCTTGAAATCCGATTGACACGGGGAGAATCTGTATATACGGAATCCGGCGGAATGGCCTGGATGAGTCAGGGGATCACTATGTCAACCAATACCCGTGGAGGATTGATGGCAGGGCTTGGGCGTGCCCTGGCCGGTGAATCTCTTTTTATGGTCACCTATGCCTGTGAGGTTGAAGAAGCTTCTGTTGTTTTTACACCTGAAGCCCCTGGACGGGTGCTTGAATTCCAATTACAAGCAAACCAATCACTGATCTGCCAAAAGGATACTTTCTTGTGTGCTGAACAATCTGTTCAGATGAAAATGCATTTCCGAAAACAACTGGGAGCTGGACTTTTTGGTGGTGAGGGCTTCATTCTTCAGGAAATCACTGGACCAGGCATGGTCTTCCTGGCTATTCCAGGTGAAGTCAAAGAGCGCACACTCGGAGCTGGCGAGAAATTATTGATCGATCCCGGGCATATTGCTATGTTCCAACCCACTGTAAAGTATGATATCAAGATGGTTAAGGGGATCAAGAACGTGCTGTTTGCTGGTGAAGGTCTTTTCTTAGCAACACTCACGGGACCAGGCAAGGTGTGGCTGGAAACTTTACCGTTGTCGAATCTTGCGGCTAAGGTCGCGAAGTACATCCCGAGGAAAGGGTGATTAAGCGCTTTTGGACTGGTCGATGATAGCAAGATTTGGAAGTTGAAAATTATTTGAATTCCAACCCTAATTTTTAAATATAACTGGAGATATAGAAGGCTATGTCTCCAAGTATTTTAATGGAAAATTCACGGGGTTTTGCTGTGTTTTTGTTGTGATTGCCAGAATGATCAATCGAAAGTGTATCTCTTTGATATTCCCCTTGTGAAAGACGGAGAACAAACATTTCCAAAATAAAAAGAGGATGGTTGTGCTGCTATTTTCCCTTTTTCTTCAATTCTTTTGGCGTCCAAAACCCGATCAGGTCCCCCATCGTATCCAGTGAGATATCTTCCCAGTTGTCAATTGCCAGAACCAGGTGACCTAAAGCTGCAGTTGGCAATGCTTCGATTTCTCCATCGATGATCTGCAGATAAGCCTCCAAACCAGGGTTATGCGCCACTATCATGACAGTGTTATAATCCTTTGCCTGTTTTCTGAGTGCCTTGAGAAAATCCTGTGGTTCTCCCATGTAGAGTTTGTCAGAATAAACAAGTTTGTTTTTATAACCAATAGTATCGATGATAACCTCAACGGTTTCCTTAGAGCGCTGCGCGGTTGAGGCAAGGATCAGATCTGGAACGAGGTCATTTTTTAGGATTTGTTTTGCAATCATTTTTGAATCTTTGATGCCGCGTTTCTTAAGAGGTCGTTCATGATCCTTAAGGCTTTCATCCTTCCAGCTTGATTTTCCATGCCGCATCAGTAAAAGGTTTTTCATCCAGGATACTCCTAGTCTTAGTCAATATCTCCAGTAAGCAATCATATCACAATTCATGGTTGCAGAGAATTTGATTTTTGGAATTAGATATCAAAATCAGCATTATTCTACCAGGCATGTCGATGTCGCTTCAATCGCCCCCCATCCTGATGTGATCGAGATTGATATTCGTTGGCAGGGACGCGATCGGGCATCTCTCCGTTTAATGTGGCCTGCAGACGTTGGATTTTTTCATTTTTGACACCCCTTAAAGCGATTCTATCAGTAAACAAATTAATCTTCGAACTGCGGGCTTTCTTACCCGCAGGTCACTTTCTCACCAATAAGGAAACATGAGGACCGTCGTCACAATTAATGAATTGAGCTGATCTAAAAATGCTATGTGTGATCTTAGGTGGAAGTGGGCGATTTTGAAGCCGTGTTTTTCCCTGGTTTAAGCAGTTATCAAAGCAAAGATATATTGGCTAAGTTAGGGATACACTTTTTATTGCAGACTGTCGTCACAGAAAGACAAAGCATTAATTTATGATCTGGACAGGCAATCCTCATCGCTGTCAGACTGTTGGCTGCAGATCTCTTCTAAGAAGATACTTTCCGTTTCTTACGGGTCATTCCATAGATGAGTACCCCGATTGTCCCAAGGAAACCGCCGATTAATACAGACCATGCCCACCGAGGGATCTGCACGAGGGGTTCGGGAAGAAAGGTAGGGGGGACTTTTGCTGCAGTCCAATCAACATGATAAGCTCGTGCGCCTGTCAAATCTGCATCCGTGAAATCAGCACCTGTCACGTTTAATGAGGCTAACCGCGTGTTGCTCAGATTCGCCTTAGTGAAATCAGCATTCTCCAGATTTGCACTGACCAAAGCAGCATCGCGAAGGGACGCGCCTTCAAAGCTTGCGTTTTGTGCATCCACGCTCAGGAGCAGGGAATCACCCAGGTTGGCTTCTTGAAAACTTGTTTTAACCAGATCTCCACCAATTATGAGAGTATTGTGAACTGCTGCACCATGCAGGGATGCCCGGTAGAAGTTAGGATTCAGTAATAACCCATGCGACAGGTCTGATGCTGCCAGATCTGTTTTACGCAAGATAGCACCAACAGCATTGAGGTTGTCCAGCTTCATCCCGCGCAGATTTGCACCAGATAAATCTTTTTTGGCGCGGATCGCCTGGCGTGCTTCCTCCTCACTGACAGGTTGAACAACGTCTGAAGCCTTCTTTTCGATTTTGATCTCTTGCGCCATTGCACCTCTTTGATTATTATATCTAATCTTCAGGCTTAGTTCAACCTTTTTGATTTTCCTAATCCGCTGATAACCTGGTGAATTTTGGGCTGACCATAGTAGTTGACCTGACCGAGACCAGAGATTGTGATATCAAGGCTCTCTTCAACCCGCACAGTTGCATTACCCTGTCCTGAGATGACAACCCGCAGCGTTTGGCTGGCGAGATCCGGTGCTTGATATTCCCCTGATCCGGAAATACGCACTTCTTGTTGATCAGCCCGACCTGACGCTGAGAGCTCACATCGCCCGGAGATGTTTACCTTCAAAGTGTTGACATCCAGATGACCAAAATTCAAATTACCAAAACCGGCAACATTAAGTTTGAGATCATTTGTCTTCAGGCTATCACATTCAAGGTGACATTGCCCGCTGATGCTGACCGCTTTTAGATTCACGAAAGTGATGGTATAGATCACCTCATGTTCCCTGCTGGAGAACACGGAAGAAATGACCTTGCCAAGCCTGCTGAACCAATCGTTTTCAATACCAAGAATTAGTTTGCCATCGCGCACTTCAGTGATCAATTCTGGCAGGAGTTCTTCGTCGGCTTCAACTGTGAGCGTTTCCTGATCACCCTGTGTGAGAATGAGCTGACCAAAATCTTTGAATTGGATTTGATCAAAGCCTTCAATCGAACGGGTTTCTTTTTTCATTTAATTTCCTTTTATGTTTAATTTGCATTTAAATCATCTAGATTGATTATAACATAAAATTAAGAAAACCGGAACCGAATTTCGGAAAATAAAACAGAGGATTAATAATATCAATGAAAAATTGTGATATACTTGAGGATATTAAGCAATCAGAGAATTCTGATGAAGAATCTATTCAGGTGTGTTAACGTCAGATTGAATTGTTTTTTCTGGATGAAAAACGATCCCCTCCCAGACAGATTTTGCCCAATCAAGGTCAGAGGGATCATCAAAATAGAAAGCGGTCTGCAGGCAGGATGTATCGCTGGCAGTGAATGTGATTAATGAAAGGCGTTTCTTTTCTCCTTCGATTTTCTGGATCTGAGAGTATCCCAGCCCAACGATATCACCTTGTGTGGATACATAGGTTTCCAGGATGCTCTCAGGCAGCTTACCCTGGATCCGATTAAGCAGTTCAATTTTACTTATGTCTTTGGGAAGCCGAAAAGGAACCGCAATCACGGTGGTCCCTGTCTTCCAGAAGATCAGTTTTTCATCTTCAACCCTTTGTTTGAATTCTTCCGGGATGTTGATGAGCCATTCATTTGTGATACGAAACGCCATAGGTCCCTTTTGTGCCAGTTAATGGATGCTGATTGTTAGAACTATTATAATCAAGGTAATATAATTATACCTGTGAGGTGAGCATTGAAACTGCTCCCGAGGACGTTGAAAGGCTGCACATGAAGAAAGATCTGGAGGGTCCCATCGAAGCGTTTGAATGGGGCCGATTCCAAATCAATGGTCAAATCCATTCAGAAGATGGCGAAGGGGCAGGCAAGGACATCTTCGTTTGGGGCGGGGAAGTCTCCCCCTGGACTGCCCGAAAAGGACACCGGTTAAAACCGTATATGGTAGCTTGCGCCTTTGCGAAGGATATCGATATTCTCGTGATTGGCAGCGGGGTGCGTGGCGCGATCGATGTGAAAGAAAAGACGCGTCAAGCTATCCATACGGCAGGCATTGAACGTTTGATCATTCAAAGGACTCCTGAAGCCTGTGCGATATATAATCGACTATTTCACGAAGGCGAGAAGGTCGCCTTGCTAGCACATGGGACTTGTTGAATTTGTATAGGTATGCATATTAAGAAGTAAAATTTTGTTGGTTACCCATCATCTCATGGTGTAGATAGGAACTTCATCAGAGATGGGGAAGATAGTTATTACAATAGTCAAAAAAAGGAGTTTTACATGGCAACAACCCCCCCACACTGGGACCTATCGAATGTTTATTCTGGTTTGGATTCGCAGGATTTATCAAAAGATATCGAATGGGTGAAAGAAAAGACAGAATCGGTGCGTCAAGCTTATCAGGAAAAATGGGTCAAAGTAACCCCAGCAAGTCCTCTAAAGGCCATTAATGAAGCCTTCAGTATGATGTTGGATCAGACCAACCTTCTATTGGAGAAAGCGGTAACTATCCAGGCTTATTTGCACTCGTTCATTTCTACGGATTCCTTTGACCAAAAAGCCCTGCAGATGGGATCACAGTTCGATATGGTCATGGTGAATATCCAAAAAGTCTCGGTTGTGCTTGAAGCATGGGTTGGGCAATTCATGGAGCAACTTCCTGAAGTGCTGGCGTTGGGCAACAGCGCTGGCGAGCATGCTTTCCCCCTCAAAGAGATCGCTGAACAGAGTCAGTATTTAATGAGTGAGAAAGAAGAGGTCATATCCAATGAATTGAGCCTTTCTGGATCACGCGCCTGGAATAAACTGCAGGGCACCGTTACATCTCAGAAAGCCGTTGATTTTGAATTGGATGGCGAAATGAAAAAATTACCCATGCCGGCATTAATCAACCTGCATGCGCATCCGGATGAAACTGTCAGGAAACGAGCCTATGAAGCTGAGATGGAAGCCTGGGAGTCAGTCAAGGAACCGCTGGCAGCTTGCATGAACGGGATCAAGGGATGGGTGAATACTCTTAACGATCACCGGGGACGAAGGGATGCCCTCCATGCACCGATTGACCAGGCTCGTATTGATCGAGAAACCCTGGAGGTGATGATGGAAGCGATGGAAGACTCATTCCCCACTTTCCGTCGCTATTACAAGGCAAAAGCAGCCCGTTTTGGACAGGAAGCGCTTCCCTGGTGGAATGTGTTTGCACCGGTAGGTAAGCTTGATAAGCAATATTCATTCAGCGAAGCAAAAGACTTCATCTTGCAGCATTTCGGCGGTTTTTCCCCGGAATTACGGGCTTTTGCTAAAACTGCATTTGACAACAATTGGATTGACGCAGAACAACGCTCTGGCAAACGGGGTGGTGCATTTTGTATGGGCGTCCCGGGGGTCAAGGAATCACGCATTCTGTGTAATTTTGACGGCACCCTCGACCAGGTCATGACCATTGCCCATGAATTGGGGCATGGCTACCACAATTTCAATATGTACCAGGCAAATAAAACCCCTTTGCAGCGTGATACGCCCATGACCATGGCAGAAACAGCTTCTATCATGTGCGAAACGATCACCTTTAACGCGGTCATGAAAACGATCACAGATCCACAGGAAGAACTTGCTCTGTTAGAGACAGCTCTGATAGGCGATGCGCAGGTCATCGTTGACATCTATTCCCGCTTCCTGTTCGAAAAGGAAGTGTTTGAGCGCCGTGAAAAATCTGACTTGAGCGCCGACGAGTTGTGTGAAATCATGGAAGACGCTCAGTCGAAGACCTATGGTGATGGGCTGGATGCGAATTATCGTCACAAATATATGTGGACATGGAAACCGCACTACTATTCAGCCGGTCTCTCATTCTACAATTTCCCATATGCCTTTGGGATGCTGTTCGGTGTGGGTTTGTACGCCATCTATCAGCAACGGGGTGAGGATTTCATCCCGGATTACAAGAAATTGCTTTCCAGCACCGGAGAAGCGCCGGCAGCGGAACTGGCTGCCCGGTTTGGCATTGATATCCGATCAAAGAGTTTCTGGGAAGACAGCCTGGCAGTGGTTGGCAAGCGCGTGGATCGTTATTGCGAGCTGTAATTAATCAAAAGGCATAGATCGAGGATTTCCAGTAAATTAAATCAATAAAAAAAGAGATGTGTCAATGACGCGCCTCTTTTTTTCTTAACGACAATTTGGAAAGTTGAATTGTGTGTGATTATTCTCCCTCACATTTTAGAGCTTCTCATCTCCCATATCATCCAGCCATGCTTGGATTTTATCCTTAATCTGGTCGCGTACGGTGCGAAACAAGGTGATTTTTTCCTCTTCCGGACCTTTGAAAGCCGCGGGATCCTCAAAAGGCCAGTGCAAACGGGTGCCCATGCCGGGGAAGACAGGGCAGCGTTCATCAGCGTTACCGCAGACAGTGATCAGGTAATCGAACTCGACCTTTCCGATGAATTCCTCAATATGTTTTGAGCTGTGATCACTCATGTCGTAACCTGTCTCTTCCATGACCTTAATGGTGAAGGGGTTAACGCCGTGAGGCTCAAGGCCAGCGCTGTAGATACTGAAATGCTCCCTGCCAAGTCGGCGCAGCCATGCTTCAGCGATCTGGCTGCGGCAGGAATTCCCTGTGCAAAGAAAGAGGAATTTAATTTTTTCCTGTTCCGTCATTTTTTTGATGCTCCAATTTTTTCATAATGTTGTGATTTATTGCATTATAGCCAGTTAGTGTAAAGGGAATTTTTCATTGGGACATTAAAGGACTAACAAGCGGGAAAATATTCCAGTTAGTCCAATGTGAGTGATGCACCGTGTTTTTTAAGCCAGTCACGGTTCTTTCGGTAATCGGGTTTGATCTTCTCAATTGCATTCCAGAAGGCTTTGCTGTGATTATGGTGTTTGAGATGGGTGAGTTCGTGCAGGACGACATAATCAATGACACGCAGCGGTGCCATACAAAGGCGATAGGTGAAATTAAGGTTATTCTTGCTTGAGCAGCTGCCCCAACGCGTCCTGGCGCTGGTGATCCGCACTTTGTTGACCTTGAAAGGGTACTTCTTTTGATATTCCCTGATCAGGTGATGCGTGATGGTACGTGTTTCTTTTCGATACCAGGCGATGAAAACTTCTTTTGCCTTGTTTTGGGCAGCCCGGGAAAGGAGAAAAGCCCCGTCCAGATCCAGGGGTGGGCGGGAACGATCCGTCAACCGTAAGGGGTACTGCATTCCAAGATACCAAAAAGTGTCGCCAGGTTTGAAGGTCTTTGGCTTGCGTTTGGCGTAAGTGTGCGCCACGCGTGCGCGAGTTTTATTAATCCAGGTCGCTTTTCGTGCGACAAGCTCGAGGATTTGCGCCTGGGTGGCGTACCTGGGGGCGCGCACAATTAATTGACCATCGGGTTTGATCTCAAGACTGAAGGTCTTGCGGTTAGAACGGATGATTTGAGAAACAGTGGGGGATATCTTTGATGTGCTTGATTTCATGGCACCAATTATACTTGGTGGGGGAATACGGAATAGTGAATTGGGTATCAGGCAGCTGGGATTAGGAATTAGGTGCCAGGTATGCGTGAGGCGTTCTGACATCATGTATAATCATATCCATGTATGATCAAGGAAACAGGGAAGGTTAAGAGTGCCAATGCATCACTATGCTGCAGTCGATGAGGAAGTATTGGACGGTTATCAAGAGGGAGCATCATGCTGACGCAGAATCAGCTCTGGGCCAGCATCTGCACCCTGGATGGACTGGAATTAAAGACCCTTGTGAGAGGGAATCCCTTTGAGGTGGTAAACGTTCAGGGCGATCGTGTGGTGCTTTCACCAGTGGTGAATGGCAAACCGCGCACCATCCCACGGCATACACTGGAAGAAGCTTTCTCGGCGCTGTTGGAAAGGCGTGAGTTAACCGGTCAGGAGATCGCATGGGAGTTCTCTGCATTTAACGCTGTGTATGTAGCTGCGCTGTTGGCTGCTTTGCCGGATGTGGCCGTATGCACTCACCCGATACGCCTGATCTTTATGGGGCACCAATTGTTCTATTTGGAGTAAGTATTTATTTTTCAAGATCGATGAGGTGGGATAATCGATTGTGAAGTGGGGGCATCCAGCGAGTTTCATATGTATTTTTTAATGTTTTCCCCTTGACAAAACCCAACATTTAATCGTATGATTAGAACATATGTTCTAATACTATGATTAGAATTTCTATTTACTTGAAAAAATTGCATTCGGGAGGGTTTCGAAAATGACACGGGTATTGATCTTTAAAGACATGGATGCTTTTGGTGTGATAGAAGTGGATGCGCCCCCATTACGGATTGTCCGGGCAGTCAACCACGACAATTGGGAGGATTTCCTGCCTGATATGCCTGGTCCGCTGTATGCTCGTCAACAAGGGGATGTGGTGGTGGTGACGCACAGTCCCCCAGTGCCTGAAGAGGAGCTCCCCAAACTCAGCCGCAGGGAGCACCAGGTATTGGTGCTTCTGGGGGATGGACTGACCACTGCTCAGATTGCGCTCAGGCTGGGGCTGCGTCCGCGCACTATTCGCGGCTATGTGGCAAGTATGAAGGCCAGGTTGGAAGCACAGAACATACAGCAGCTCGTGGCGCGGGCGGTGGCCTTGGGGTTGTTCAGGCCAGAGGTGTGAGATAGGGAAGTAAAGATTAGAGTGTAGGTATTAGGAATTTGAAATTGAGAAGTAGGTATTTGGAAGCAGTGTGTTGTCCTGATACAAACTAAACGGTAAAAATAAAATAGTAATGGAGAGTAAAATCAGTCGGCCTGAAGGACTCGTTTCGTGAATTATTCCACACACCTAATTGCCTTATTTCCTGATCCTCTAATTGCCTGATCTCCTGATCACCAAATTGCCCAATCCCCTGATCCCAAAATTCCCCAATTCCCCAGTCCCCGACTCACCATTCCCCATCAATAACACAAAAGAGGCTATCCCAATTTGAGATAGCCTCTTCGTTGTTTGTTGGTCTGTTATTAAAGAATTACTCTTCGATAATAATAGCTTCTTCGGGACATTCTTCAGCAGACTGGCGGACTGCTTCTTGATACTCTTCCGGTACGGGGTCGACTAAGACTTCCGCGAAGGGCTCATTGGCCATGCTGAAAACTTCAGGGGCCAAACCTTCACAAATGCCGCAACCTAAGCACAGATCTTCATCAACAATAACCTTCATCTTACATCTCCTTAAGTATTTTGAACTTTTTTACAAAGTACGAGTGATTATACACTATTTTGGTGCATTTCAAAACATTGAAGATGGACACCAAGCACATTACTTTTGACATTTTACCACAAGCAATATTAATATTGTGTAAGAATAAAGGCAACTGAGAGGTTTGATCATATGCATCTCTTTGATGAGAGGATTTGATAATGGACTCCAAACATGGGTATAAAATGGGGAAACCTATCATATAATTAGGCAAATTAACTAATCTAAGGTGTAACCATGGATCCAAAGAATCATCAACCAGCAAACCTCTTTATTTATCACATCCTTCCCCGATCCGATTGGGCGAAGGCGCAGGCATCAGGAATCTATGAACCAGAAAGTCTGACGACGGAAGGATTCATCCACTGCTCGCTATCAGACCAGGTGATCCGGGTTGCCAATGCTTATTACGCCAGACAAAAAGACCTGCTGCTCCTGCGTATTGACATGGGTAAGCTTGTACATGAAGTGCGTTATGAAGATTTATTGGACGAAGGCGAATGCTTCCCGCACATCTATGGCGAGCTTAACCTGTCTGCGGTGACAGCCATTTGTCCTTTAGGCTCAGATCAACAGGGTAAATTCATCATGCCAGAGGAGACAGCATGGAAGACATTGGAATCGGATAAGTGATCCATGAATGATGGTCTCACATTATTGCCCTATGGCCTGGCGGGATCAATTTACCGCAGCCCGCTGCCCTTCAGCCCCATGTTTGACCCTGCTGACCGCGTCCTGGATGCTTATTGCAAAGCTGGAATCGATGTGGTGGTGATGCTCACGCAGCCAAAAGAAGTGCAGAGGCTTATTGGGATGAACCTGGCAAAGCGCTACCAGGAGCTGGGATTTGATGTGATCAGGGCACCCATCGCTGATTTTTCAGTGCCTGAAGTGGGGGCATTAAATAAACCGATCCGGGAAACACTTCGGGCAGCTCGTGACGGTCAGACGATTGTGATCCACTGCCATGCTGGACTTGGCCGTACCGGTATGTTCGCTGCTTGCCTGGCAAAAGTTGTCTTTGGAATGGATGGTATGGAAGCGAGGGCGTGGGTGCGGCAGCATATCCGACATGCGGTGGAAACGGTGGAGCAGCTTGAATATATCCTGTCCTTTGAATTATCAGAAGAATAAATCAGCCTTCATCCTGACGGACCTTTTCGATGACCAGAGTGCCGGAAGGTCCCATCAAGAAATCCGCTCCCTCTTCTACTTCTGAGAACTGCATGGTGGTATTTGACCCCTGGATCGCCAGCGTATCCCCGGCGGTCACCACCACATCCTGTTCGTAGATGTAATAAAAAATATTAATGAAGTGGTTGATAATCTCTTCAAGTTTTTCGTCAGCCTGGACGAGATATGCCAGGTCAGGTACGTCAAAGATGTGATGACCCCTGGAAACCAGCCAGAAATGCTGCTTATCGATGAAAAATTTTACATACCCTATCCAGAGGGAGAAGGGGATATTTTGATGATAAGTTCGGATCATTTCCGCTGCCAGGAAATCTGCTGGGGGATGGGCTGTCCAGGCGTTTGGGTTGATGACTCCCAGAAGGTTCTCATGATCAAAGGCATGCGCAGTTTGATACAGAGCAATCATCTTATCAACCGGATCGGGGCACTTTCCTGTGTAAAGCAGGCTCAAATGGGAACGGTGCTGGCGCATGGCGGCTTTGATCTGGGGCTGCCAGCGTGAGACATGGACGGTTTGATCCAAAACGGCAGGGGGCAGCGGCATTGATAAACCTGCTATTTGAACAGTATGATCTCGAAATTGAACCATTCCCAGGCACTTTTGTGGATCACGCTGTTCCCAGCTGACCTCAACTGCATTGGGCAGGAAGACATCTTCCAGGGATGCAATGCGTTCAGCTGCAACCTTCTCATCAGGCGTGGTGAGATCAACGGAAGAAAACACCATGTGAATGGTGGGAGTGTGTGTTATGGGGAGGTTCGTTTGACCTGTCATGGCATAGTCCTCGATAATCAATCTGTTCATACCAATTATGCCTTAATTCAAGACAAGTTCAAAACCCAATTCTGACCAATTTGACCAACAGGATGAGGAGTTACAGGCGAGGTGGTAAAATTGGGGTAATTAATTTAGAAAGGAAGATCATGGAATCGAAACTCGTGCTTACGTATACACCTGATAAGAAAGATTATGTGAAAGCCTCTCGCGCGCTGGCTAAGAAAACAATACTGTTCATCATCCTGGCAGCCGTTCTTGCTTTGGGGGTGGTCGCCTCTGCTGTGATTTTACTGATGCCATCCATTGAAAACCCCACCTGGAAGAATATTGCTATTGCTGTTATTTGGGTAGGTGTCTTTTATGTGGTTTACTATCTGGTGCTGATCCCCATACAGCTTTCCAGGGCGTATAAGAAGAATGACTTTATGAAGATGGAACGTCGATTTACCATCACAGACGCCAAGTTATTGATGGAAATAGGTGAAAAATCTCAGGAACTTGACTGGGAGCATTTACGAAAGGTGATTTATGACGGGGGTCTTTATTTAATGGTATACAAAGAAGATTCGCCGGTTTATCCCTTTATCCACGAGCGCGCCTTTACAGATGACTCTGAGAAGGAAGCATTTTTAAATTTCTTAAAGGAGAAATCCATCCCAATCCAATAATCTGTGCATGGCAAGAGAAGTTCATTCTCTTGCTGCGCGACCCTTGATAAATATAGAAAGATTTGGAGCATGACAAAATGACCATTGGAACCATTCTCATTTCACTTGCGATCGGATTGGGGGCACTGCTTCTTTTCCTGGTGGGCTTTGTGATCCTGAAAACCCTTCTGTTTTCACCCTGCCAATCCAAAGGTAACCCCCGAGATCTGGCCAGCATTGACGGCCAATCGGTCGCGGAACGGTTGGGTTTAGCGGTTCAGATTCCGACGTTGTCTTATCTCGAACCCGAAAAATTTGACAGGGATGCTTTCCTCGAGCTGCATAGACTGCTCAAGACACTTTATCCGAAGGTGCATGCCCAATTGAAGGTGGAACCCGTCAACGACCTCAGCCTGCTTTACACCTGGGAGGGCAGCAACCCGGAACTGAAACCGATCATGCTGATCTCGCATCTGGATGTCGTCCCGGCGGATGATGAGGGTTGGACATACCCGCCCTTCAGCGGGAAGATCGCTGAGGGCTTTGTATGGGGGCGGGGCACACTGGATGTTAAGAATGGCGTGATTGGCGTCCTGGAGGCGGTGGAATACCTGCTCAAAGAAGGTTTCCAGCCTGAGCGAACCGTTTACCTGGGTTTTGGGCACGACGAAGAGGTCAGTGGGCGTCATGGCGCAGTTGTTATTTGCAAACTACTGAAATCGCGTGGGGTGGAGCTGGGCAGCCTGCTGGATGAGGGCGGGGCTGTGATCGAGGGGTTCCTGCCCGGCGTCGATACACCCGTAGCTGTGATCGGGATCTCAGAGAAAGGTTATCTTAGCCTGCGTCTGACTGTGTCAGTCGAGGGAGGTCATTCATCCATGCCGCCCCAGGAAACTGCTATCAGTATCCTGTCAAAGGCGATAGTCAATTTAGAGACCAAACCGATGCCGCCGCATTTGGAAGTGGCGGAATTCCTGATGAGTTATTTAGGGTCTGCGCTGCCTTTCTACCAGCGCATGCTGTTTGCCAACACCTGGCTGTTTGGTGGGATTTTAAAGAAACAACTCTCGAAATCGCACCTGCTGAACGCTACCATTCGCACAACGACTGCGCCGACGATCATCAACGCTGGTGTGAAGGACAATGTGCTCCCTGGAAAAGCAGAAGCTGTGGTCAATTTCCGCCTTCTGCCGGGGGATGACCTGCGGTCTGTTTATGAAATGGTGCTGGAACGCATCCATGATGAGCGGGTTGTGGTGACCCCCTATGAGGGCGAGATGCTGGAAGGGGGAGCGGGGTGGGAACCCTCACCTGTGGCAGACTCTGAGTCACCTTATTTCAAGGCTCTTTCAAACCTGATCAAAGCAGCTTTCCCTGGGGCGCTCGTCTCACCCTACCTTGTGATGGGTGGAACAGATGCCCGTCATTATGCTCCCGTAACAGACTGTGCGCTGCGGTTTTCACCGATCCAAATGACCCGGGAGGATCTGCAGCGAGTGCATGGGGTGAATGAGCGCCTTTCCATTGAAAACTGCGCCCGGATGGCGGCATTTTATATCGCTTACATCAGGGATCTCAGCAGCCTGGACGGCAAACTGGATGCGTTTTCTGAAACTGCCGCGGAAAAAGAATTCGAAGTGGTCACGGAGGTCCTTCCCGATGAGGTTGAGGAAGCCCCCCTCACACCAGATTCCGTTGAAGATGAGTTCGGGGAAGAGGAATCGAACGAAGAGGAATAAAAATCCTGTTGGGTCGGTATATTGCATACAGCCAGTATCGAACCAACATCAAATCTAAGCTCAAAAATATTAATTAATTCAATAATTATCATTCTTAACAGAGTTATTATTTCCCCTTGATTTTTAAAAATTTACTAAACGCTAAGTTGCAAAGTTATCTTGGATAGCGAGTAAGTGTAATCGCGAAACGATTCCAAGCATCACAATGTAACCTGATAATTGCGGGTTATTGCGAATCCCCGAATGCAATCTGGTGGGTGGGTCAGCAGTTCACACTGATCTCAACCCCAGACAATCTCTGGTGAATCGCCGCGCAAGAAGTCTGCCAGGGCTTTCCCCTCCTTCGAGCCGGCTCTATCGGCAAACAGGGCAATTACATCCTTGCGGGTGATGGTTTCGGCAGGGTTGCTGATCGTTTCGTCAAGATCCGTACCGACGTCTTTGAACAGCTTTCGCACAATGGATTCTTCCAGATTCAAAAGATCAATCATTTCAGAGATTTTATATTTAATGGGATATGCTTCAATAACTGCGTCCAGAAAGTTGCTCAGCCTGTTCAGGTCATCAACTACCAGCTTTAAATCACCCCCGGTTAAGTTGATAATCGCCTCGATCAGTGTCATCAATTCCTCGCTGATCTCATGGAGTTTTTTTCCTGATGAAAAGATCTGTCGCTGAAGTTGAGCCTTTTCTTCTTCACTCATTTCTAATGGTTTTTCATCGCTCATAGGGCTGCCTTTCGGATGGGTCACAGGTCACTCTTTGAGGTTATTCTATCAGATTTGGAAGTATGTGTCGGTATTTTGAGGGTTTGTAGGTCACATTTCCAATGTGACAAAACATAAAACATTATGCGCAGAACGTCACTG
>CAYTXE010000020.1:0-28481 GCA_964441045.1 uncultured Candidatus Brevefilum sp. | reverse complement strand
ACTATTATTGCAGTAAAGTTACAATCATTGGGAGATGTGTGGATCAATAATCCTCATCTGAATCATCTAATTCTAAATCAATGAGATCCTCATCTTCATCGATCCAGAGATCTTCATCGTTATCATCCTCCATGTCATCCCATTCATCAATGTCATCTGCTTCATCCCAATCTTTTAGTTCCATATCACCACTGGGACGATATGTTTTACAACCAATATCCGGGTCTATTTCAACTGCTGCAGCGCTACAATATTTCCCATCCAGAAAAATACAATCAAGATAATGACAATGAATTCGAGGCATATCTACTCCAATACTAAGACAATCGTTTAACTTCCGCAAGCGATTTTACACTATGAAGTCCTTTTCGTAAAGGGCAAAAGCTAATTGATTTGTTGCATAATTATTTTACACCTCTTTAACCAGGCCGACGGCGATAGGCTTCAAAAACATTGGGTAAGCTTTCCAATCGTGTAAGGATTCTACTAAGCTGAGAGATACCTTTAACACCCAAAACTAATCTGATTACCGCTAAATGCTGGTTCATCTTCATGTTCATATCGATTACATCTACTGACTCTTCTGATAGGATGTTGGAAATATCCGCCATTAGTCCCTGTCGATCATAGGCTTTAATTTGGACAGGTACTGTAAATGCTTTCCCTGGTTGCCCCCAAGAAACTTTGACCAATCGCTCCTTTTCAGAGATTCTTAGGATATTTGGGCAATCCTGCCGATGAATCGTTGCGCCTCTACCACGAGTGATATATCCAATAATTTCATCTCCAGGTATTGGATTGCAGCAACGGGCCATAGTTGTAGCAATACCTTTTAGTCCCATCACCTTTATAGTATCCGATGGTACGATGGATTCAGGCGCTTCTACCAGCTCTAATTCAATATCACTGGCAAGTTCCTCTTCTTCCTGTTCAGCAAGTTTATTGACAACACGACCTACACCGATGTCACCACAACCGATGGCAACAAATAAATCTTCGACAGATTTCATCCCAAGTTCAGGAAGAATGTCTTCCAAGACGATATTTTTTAATCCAAGACGCTTAAATTCTTTCTCTAGTACCGATTTCCCCTGGGAAAGATTAGATTCTCTATCTTGATGTTTAAACCATTGTTTAATTTTCGCCCTGGCACGACTGGTCCGGACAAGGCCGAGATTAGGATTCAACCAATCTCGCGAAGGTCCACCTCGCTTGGCTGTAAGTATTTCAACCTGGTTCCCTGTTTCCAGAACGTAATCCAAGGAGACCAATTTTCCATTAATCTTAGCCCCCCTGCAACGGTGTCCAATCTCAGTGTGAACATGGTAGGCAAAGTCTATTGGAGTCGAGCCCGCAGGCAGATCGATAATATCCCCTTGGGGCGTTAGGATATAAACACGATCTTTGAAAACATCCGACTTCCAACTATCCACCAGGTCTTCAGCATCTTCTTCGTGCTGCAAGGTGAATAAGCTCCGAAGCCAGCTTATCTTTTGCTGATATGACCCCTTAATTTTGTTGCCAGCCTCCTTATATTGCCAATGTGCTGCGATACCAAACTCTGCATTTTCATGCATTTCTTCAGTTCTGATTTGAATCTCAAGGGGCCTGCCATCGTCAAAAACCACTGCTGTATGCAGGGATTGGTAGTTGTTTTCTTTTCTTGCTGCAATGTAATCATCAAATTCACCAGGTATGGGTCGCCATTTCATGTGGACGACACCAAGAGCTTTATAACATGATGCGACATCTTCAACAATTAAGCGAACCCCTCGTAAATCCATCAGCATCTCGAAAGGCAAGGATTTGCGTTTCATTTTTTGATAAATTGAATAAATATGCTTTGGACGACCAGAGATTTTCGCTTTGATCCCCTCAGATCGAAGCTCTCCTTCCAAGCGTTCGATGATGTCCTGAATTTGATTTTCCCTGTCTACTCTGCGGTTTGCCAACTTTTCAGCGATGTCTTTATATTGCTCAGGTTCGACATACCGGAAGGAGAGATCTTGAAGTTCCCATTTAATTTGCCAGATCCCGAGTCGATTCGCTAAGGGGGCAAATATATCGAGTGTTTCCTGGGCAATACGTTGCTGAGTTTCTTCATTGAGATAGGAAAGTGTTCTCATATTGTGCAGGCGATCAGCAAGTTTAACAAGCACCACTCGAATATCATCACCCATCGCCAAAAAAGTTTTCCGAAGTGCCTCTGCTACATCATCTTCACGGACTTTACGGTGTTGTGTTGTTTCCCGTTTCTCAATTGTTCTTTCCCATTGTTGATTACCCCTCAGTAAATTTGGAAGGTGTGTGAGTTTATTGACACCATCTACCAAATTAGCAATCTCTGAACCGAATTCTTTTTGGATATCCTCTAAAGTAATATCTGTATCTTCAATACTATCGTGCAGCAACCCGGTGATAATCAATTCCGGCGGCACAGATAGCTCTGCCAATATTGCAGCAACAGATGCGCAATGAGAGATATGGGGCAAACCACTGGCCAATGTCTGACCTTTGTGTGCTTCTTCAGCGTATCGGTACGCTTTTTCGATTAGCTCAAGATCGAGGGAAGAAAAATTGTCAGGTAATTTTTCAATAAATACTTCGAGATTCATCGCGCATCTTCTTTCATCGCGTAAATTTAAATTGTTAATTTTGATTCTATCTCATTAATCAAATCCATCCCAACTTGGAAATGGATCGTTTGGATACCAAGCTCTTCTGCAGCAAGAACATTCTCAATGAAATCGTCCACGAATAGGATTTCATGAAGATGACATCCCACTTTATCCCCAAGCAGTTGATAAATGCGTGGGTCAGGTTTCGCTATGCCAATTTCTGAGGAAATCAGGATAAGATCAGCGGTCATTCCCTCAGTAATGCCATAAGTTTCCATTAAAAAGGATCGGGCATCCATCCAGGCATTTGTCAATAACGCAGTCTTGTACTTAGGCCGACAATCATGAAGGAATTTGATCAATCCTTGATCAATACGGTCTCCTTGCCAGAATATACGTTTAAATTCCTTCAGGGCATTCTTTGACAGGGATAATTTTACAGCGACATTATGCCAAATATCATTTGACCCAACCAATCCTATCGATGAAGCTTGTGCTGCAGGGGATTGAAACACTAAGTTTTCAATCCAGCCGGGATCCAGGTTGTATTTCTCGCCAAGTGCTTTTCGGCCACTCTCATCTTCTGAGCGTAAGAGAACTCCTCCGATATCAAACACAATGGATTTGATCGTCACTTTAACATCTCCATTGATTCAAATTTCCGATGAAATGACAGTCTATCCAAAACCATACTGTCTGCATCATCCAAATTATCCATTAACAAATGGGTGAGTAATTCTCCAGCGCCTGGTCCAAACATGAACCCCTGACCACACATGCCAACCGCCAGCACAAAGCCATCCAGTCCTTCAACCTTGCCTATGATAGGAGCCCCATCAGGAGTCATGGGATAGACGCCGCGCCAGACTCTACGTACCCGAATGTGCCGTAGAACAGGCAAAATCTCAATTAATCTTCGAGCTGCTTTTGGTAAGAAATCGCTGGAGGCTATTGTGTGTATTCCAAGAATTGCTGGATCTGGAGTCATACAAAATATGATCTTACCTGTAGGGTGCTGATAAAAGTAGAAATTTGCAGAACCAGGGTAGGATCGCATATCCACAATCATCGGATGGAATAACCTGGCAACAGGTTCGGTAATCGCAGCCTCATGTGAATCAGGATTCACAGGAACATCAACACCCAATTTTGCGGAAAGAGGACGTGCCCAACCACCAGCTGCATTAATTACCCATTTACAGTAGTATTCTCTTTTATCAGTCTTAATTCCCAATACTCTGTTGTCATTCGAGATGAATGACAGCACAGTCTCATTAAATTTATAAACTGCCCCATGACCTATTGCCTGTTGATGAAAGCTGAACGCGGATTTGAGAGGAGATGCGCTTCCGTCATCCGGGGAGAATGTGCCACCGATCAAACCATCACGATTGAGATTGGGGATCATTTCCAGCAATTCAGTCTTGTTGAGCCAGGAGATATTAAGATCATATTGCTGCTGCCATTCAGTTAATTCCTGTAATGCGTTGGCATTCGATGGATTATAGGCAACGAAGGAATAACCACCTTTATGCCACTCAATATCATCACCAGTTTGTTCCTCCCAACCCGTAAAGACCTCTAAGCTCCGTTTTCCTAAGTGTATCTTTGCAGGATCAGAATGCGTAGCGCGAATACCACCAATGGCATGTTTATTTGAGGCTTGACCGACACTTGGTAAACTATCAATCACGAGAACTTTAAATCCTGCTTTGGAAAGAAAATATGACGATGGAACACCAACAGAACCACCACCAACGATGATTACATCATAGACATTTCTTGAATTTGAAACCATGGATTATGCGTTCTCCTGCTGGTTTTTTGCTAATGTCTCTAATGGTATCTCAACAAATACAGGCCTTTGTATTGGATCTATTATTTCTTCTGTGGAAATCCCCTCTTCTTTGAAAATCTGTTTAATCAATGAGAGACAGGTTTTCCCACCACAAGCTCCCATTGTCGCTTTTGTTACTGCTTTGATCTGGTTAATATCCCTGACACCACTTCGTATCAATGCTCGGATTTCGCCTGCTGTGATATGCTCACACCTGCAAATGATGGCCTCATGTTGAGTTTTTTCTATATATTCATCAATCTCAGGTTCAGCTGACTTCCAACCTGCGATGAGTTGAATCCCTGCTACTTTGGTGGAGATTTCCCTGGGAACTTGAACACGAACAATCAAAGTTCGCGGGTATTGATGCAGCGTACGTGTTCTCATCACCGGAAATCTCCCTAATATTTGACCATCCTCATCCGTGACCGACACCCTGTCTCCAATATTTACAAATGATTTAGAAAATTCCAGGGGAATTGAAACGATAGGGTTCAGTGGATCTTTTCGAAAATCTACGAGTGTAATTGCCAACCCAGGACATACTGCCACACAGCGTTCACAACCGACGCAAATTTCCTCATCGATCGGACAATAGTGTGGTATAGATCGTATATCATTGGTGCTTAATTTGATCAGGTTGTATGGACAAACCGTCGCACAAGGATCGCAGGGAATCTCCTGGTGACAGTGAATTACTGGGAAGACTCCATCAAACTGGTCTGTTTCTTTAATTTTGTGAATAGGACCGGGTTTCGATTTCAATACAGCTTCAAGACTCCTCCATTTATCAGGAACTTCAGATGCTTGATAACCAAGATGGTGTGCAATCTCAATACCTTTGATTCTCCCAGATAATATCGCTGCAGATGCTTCTGAAATTTCGGAAGAATCACCTGCAGCAAAGGCAGTTAATCCGATATCAAGTGCCTTATGATAGAATTCATCGACCGGATCTAATCCAACTGCGATCAAAATACAATCACAGGCGATCTCCTTTTCGGTTCCCGGAATAGGCTGAAAATTTCCATCAACTTTTGCGATCACAACCCCTTGGACATGTTGGTTGCCCTTAGCTTCTAAGATTGTATGTGAGGTCAAGATTGGGGTATCAAATCGGGCAAGTTTATCTTTATGCACTTTATATCCACCGCATTCAGGAAGCGCCTCTACTAATCCAACGACATTGATCCCTGCTTGAAGAGCATGATAGCTTGCTATCAACCCGACATTGCCACCTCCTACAACAAACAGGTTTTGGGCAGGTTTTACCAAATCACGATTAACAAGCGTTTGGAATGCCCCTGCTCCATAAATACCGGGCAAGGTATTTCCCTTGAAAAGAAGAGAACGCTCTCGAGCTCCGCATGCGACCAACAGTACTTCTGGCTTGATGAGGATGTATTGATCGTCATCACGGCTCCAAAGACCAACTGTTTTTTCTTCAAAAACACCAATCGCTGTCGTATCGAGCCTGATATCAACCGATGGTAAATCCCTGATTTTTGATTCTAATTTCTGGGCGATGTCAATCCCACGAGTGCCTGCATAAACCACCTCGCTTGATCCGAAAAACCGATGTGTTTGGAGAACCAATTTTCCCCCTAAATGGGTTTTATCATCAACAAGTAAAGTGTGGATACCCAGTTGTCCTAACTCAATGGCAGCTGACAAACCAGCTGGGCCGCCTCCTATAATTAGAACTGGCACATCCATTATTCTTTCAGAATTTCCAAGGTGAAGTTCATCCCCAATTTCTGGCAAAAGTGATATGTCTGGCAGGCCATCTGCCGGCATGACAGAAATACCTTGTCTGACTTTGGTCATACACGACTTGATTGGTTTTCCATCAACAAGAACCAAACATTGTGAGCACTGACCATTAGCACAGAACAAACCTAAAGGCGAGTCATCCTTAGGATGGTGACCAAAGATATCAATGCCGTTGGCTATCAATGCAGATGCAATCGTTTCCCCTTCCAAAGCCTGAAGGGGTGCACCTTTCCAAAAAAATTCAATTGTCTGTGCTTTGGGAATTTCCAGAATTGGGTGAGAGATTATTCTGTTTTGCTGCATAAGATAAGAGAGTTTCCTTAGTGTGACTAGGTTGGAGCATCCAAAGTTAAGTCATCGTTGAATAATAATATCCATATTCCAACGTTTTTTATTCATTTCAATATTACCATCTTTCATTAAAGGATTATCAATAATTTGTTTTATTTAATCAAGTTATCAACAAATAAGAGAAATTTGAGATCACTCTTGATAATCGTTTAATTTCTTGAAAGCCATATATGCATTAAGCCAGGGTTTTCCCATCCGATGATTGTCACTGACCTTGATATTGTCAAACCGTCCCATAATTTGGACCAGGATATTTGTTATTTCATCCCATTCATTATTCGAAAAAGCCTTTTTTAATCTCTTGGCAACTACTTCAGTCCAGTGCCATTCCATTCGATATTTGTCCGCTTTGACCCAATAGCCTCTTTTTTCCCAGGCACTGACGGATTTGTCAATTCCAGATGCGATCTCCTCAAGGGCTAATATAACGAAAGCCAACATATCTTTTGTTGTGTTATTTGGCTCTTGCATACGCATGAATTCACGGATTGTGATGACAATCGCTTTACTTAATCGATTTTTTTCTTTTCCTGGTGTTGATGTCTTGATGATTTTAGTCACAGAATCTCCTTGAATTCGGGTGTGTTTCCATTGGGATATTATACTCGAGCATCTTATCCCATTCAGCCTTGAATGAAATTAATTTGATTGACGTTAGAAAACCTCTGACGTATAATTTCTTAGTATTTAATCGGGGAAGTGCTGGAATTGGCAGACAGGCGTGACTTAGGATCACGTGCGGCAACGCGTGAGGGTTCGACCCCCTCCTTCCCCACTCACAATAGGCTGGAAAGCCTATTTTCTTTGTAAGGATCAGCTATTAATCTCATCGATATCAATCATAAGCGTTAATAGAAAATATATATTAAATATGGTAAAATCCGCACGGAATTAAGGCAGCGTAATCAAACTCTCAAGTCACGCGGAAGTATCTTTGTAAGAGAGCGACATTACCAGAGTTGAATAACATCACATTGTTCAGAACAAATACAAGTTAAGATGTTAATTCTACTGATATCTTGATTGAATACAAAATCGATATTAAAGGAAACAACATTGAAAATAGAAAAAATTATCCAGCCAGATCGGCAAGCAAAACTGACCGTGGAATATCCCAAAGGTGTATTTGAAGGTTTTAAGCGGCGAGCTGCTAAAAAAATCGCCAAAAATGTAAAAATCCCTGGTTTTCGGCCTGGGAAAGCTTCTTATGAAGTCGTCCTCAGTCATTATGGGGAAGCTTCAATTATCCAGGAAGCGATAGATATCTTATTGGATGACGATTATGCCAAAATCCTTGACCAGGAAGGTATAAAACCATCTGGATCTGGAAATCTTGAAAGCATCGAGAGTTATGATCCCCCGAAATTTGTCTTTATGATCCCTTTGGAACCAGAAGTTGAACTTGGTGATTATAAAGAGATCCGGAAAGAATATCACTTAGAAGAATTTGATATTAATAAAGTAGATGATTTCATCGACAATATGCGACAAAACGCTGCAACAATAATCCCAGCAACGCATCCTGCCCAGGAAGGCAACCTGATCTATTTCAACTTGAGTGGCGAGTTCCTCAACCCAAAAGAGGGTGAAGATGCCTCTATTACTGAAAAAATCACTCAGCAAGCAATCATCCCAGGAGCAGATGAAGATTCAGAAAAGGAATGGCCTTATCCAGGTTTCTCCAGAGAATTGTTAGGAGTAACATCTGGAGATACAAGAGAGATTCAACATACTTTCCCAAAAGATCATGAGAATGAAGAATATCAAGGTAAGACAGGATTATTTACTGTTGAAGTGCAGTCTGTAAAAGAATTGGAATTGCCACCCTTTGACGAAAAATTTGTGCAGACGCTTGGAAGTGATGATTCCCCAGAGGAATTCCGTGCAAAAATCGAGACTCGGCTGAGAGACCAACATCAAACAGCCTATGACCGAGAATATTTTGATGATCTCCTAACCAAAATCACTGAGCAAACGAATATGACTTATCCACCGCAAATGCTGGCACACGAAGAAGAGCATATTCTTGAAGATATCAAATCGCGCCTGGAAAGCCAGGGCATCGTTTATGAAACATATATTCAACTTAGAAGCAAGGATGAGGAGACTTTTATAGAAGAGGAGATTCGTCCTGTTGCTAAACAGCGCCTTGAACGTTCACTTGTTGTTGATGCCTTAATAGAAGCAGAAGATCTGAAACTCAATCAGGAAATACTTAAAGAGAATATCAACAATGTGATGTCAGAAATGGTCTATTCGGGTGATATGGCAGAAATGCAGAAAGAAATGGGGAAAGATCAATTTTCAAGAGCAGTTAGTATGGAAAGTTTTCAGCGTACGATGAACGAACAATTGCAAGAACGTTTGAAATTGATTGCGACAGGTCAACCAATCCCGGTTAAAAAAAGCGAACCTGACGCATCTGAAGAAATTCTTGCTAAAGAAGGTGTTGATGCTATGGAAGAGTCTCAAAGTGTTGATGATCCCACTGAAGACTCTGCAACTGAAGAAGAAAGTTCAGAGATTTCAGAAGAATTGACTGCAGATTCTGAGAGCGTTCCGCCTGAAGAGCTATCTGAAGAGGATGAAGAAGAATAGAAAGTTTATTTCGCAGAATAAAGGTACTAACTAATATAAAGAAGGTAACCATGACAACAAATGAAATTACATCCGTCATCCCAATGGTTGTTGAAACCTCCGGACGCGGTGAGCGAGCTTACGATATTTTCTCCTTATTATTAAAGAATAGAATTGTTTTCGTTGGGTCAGCCATTAATGACCAGGTTGCCAACGTGGTTGTGGCACAATTGCTTTATCTAAGCCGGGAAGATCCTGAGAGTGGGATCCAAATGTATATTAACTCTCCTGGCGGACAAGTCTATTCCGGTTTGGCTATTTACGATACAATGCGGATGATCCCCAATAGGATCAGTACTGTCGCAGTGGGTGTGACAGCCAGTTTTGGCACTGTTCTATTGGCAGCCGGTTCGAAAGGACAACGTTACGCCTTACCTCATGCCACAATTCATATGCATCAACCTCTCGGTGGAGCGCAAGGGCAGGCGTCTGATATCGAGATCCAGGCAAGAGAGATCCTACGCTTAAAAGAACGTCTGAATGAGATTCTTTCAGATGCAACTGGACAGGATGTTGACACAATCATTCAAGACACTGAGCGTGATTTTTATATGAACGCTCAGGAAGCCGTAGACTATGGTTTGGTGGATAAAGTTCTGGAGACACCAAAGAAATAATCAGAAACCAAAGAGAAATATATTGCCGGAGCGCGCACAGCTATCTGGCATTTTTTAACCGGAGTGGCATATGATCTCTGATTACCTTTCAAATATTAAGGCACTTATCCTTGATATGGATGGCGTGTTATGGTGCGATACACAACCTTTAGGAAAATTATCAGCCATCTTTGATCAAATCCGAGATTTCGGATACCAATTTGTATTCGTTACGAACAATGCCACAAGAACCGTGGATGAGTATCTTGACAAACTTGCGGGGTTTGGTGTTCAGGTAGAGAGGGAACAAATCTTTACTGCTGCTGAAGCGACAGGTTGGTATCTAAGTGAACAATACCCGGTGAATGCAAGTGTCTATGTGGTCGGTCAACCCAGCCTAAAACATACAATAACAGCACATGGTTTGAATGTTGTTGACGATACAAAAGAGGATGCAAGGGTTGTTGTCGCTTCACTCGACTACCAACTGACATATGAAAAACTTAAACACGCCTCCTTGTTGATTCAAGCTGGATGTGATTTTATTGGAACCAATCCTGATAGAACCCTACCCACGCCTGAGGGTTTTATTCCCGGATCAGGCACTGTTATTGAAGCACTGGAAATTGCGACTGGTAAGAAAGCCAAAATCATTGGCAAACCTGACCCCTTGCTTTATCAAATGGCATTAAAACATTTGAGAACATTGCCTTACGAAACACTCGCTGTGGGTGATCGTTTAGAAACAGATATTGCAGGAGCACAGGCTGCAGGCATTCACACTGCGCTGGTACTCACAGGGGCTTCATCGATTAAACAAGCACAAGAATATAACCCGAACCCTGACATTATCTCTATTAATTTTACAGAGTTGGTCAGCTAATGAACGAAATGAAGCCATTGATTTATGATCTGAAATATCAAGATTTTAAGAACGCTTTGCAGGGATTTGGTCAACCAGGATATCGCGCGGATCAGGTTTGGACTGCTATCTATAAGTCATTCATATCCGATCCGGAAGAAATTTCAACACTTCCGAAATCCTTTCGCGAGGAATTGAGAAACGCATTTTCATTCAATGCTTTCACTCCGATTAAGAAATTGAAATCGGCTGACGGTATGACGGTAAAAACCTTATTCCTACTGCACGACGGGAACCCCATTGAAGCAGTTTTGATGTATTACGAAAATCGTCGAACATTGTGCATATCCTCCCAATCCGGGTGTGGGATTGGCTGTACATTTTGTGCTACTGGACAAATGGGTTTCCACCGAAATCTAACTAGTGGTGAGATAATCGCCCAAGTGCTGCATTATGCACGAATATTGGCTGAGGATGAGGATAGGGTAACAAATATAGTGATCATGGGAATGGGTGAGCCTTTCCAGAATTATGCATCTGTATTGACTGCACTGGATCGTTTGAATTCGCCAGACGCTTTCGGGTTAGGAGCCCGGCGATTTACAATTAGCACTGTTGGATTGATCCCGGAGATCCTTCGATTTGCAGATGAAAGACGACAATATAATCTTGCTGTCAGTCTGCATACCGTTGATGACGAGTTACGTTCCAAACTTGTACCTATCAATGAAAATTATCCTGTAAATCGGTTAATCTCAGCATGCAGGCAATATGTTCAAAAGACTAAACGACGAATTACCTTTGAGTATGCCTTAATTCAGGGCGTAAACGACTCGTCTGAGGATGCTGAAGCACTTGCAAGAAAAGTTCGCGGTATGATCTGCCACGTCAATCTTATCCCCCTCAATCCGACAATGGCGTTTATCGGACAACCAACCAGTGCTAACCAGGCAGCGGTCTTTTGTAATATATTGAATGAATCCAATATTTCTTGTACGATCCGACTTCGACGTGGGATCGAGATTGCAGCCGGCTGCGGTCAATTAGCAGCAGAAGACAAGAGCTATTCTTAAATTTTGAGCATGATATAATCGAGCCGACATGAGTGAAAACTTCATTGCAAAATGGCGGAAAGGCCTGGAGAAAACACGCAAGGTTGCGTTTGGACGTATTGCAAACTTCCTTGGAACATCAGAATTAAATGATGAATCATGGGAGGAGCTTGAGGCACTAATGATCCAATCCGATATGGGTACCGAAACAACCATGAGTGTGATCAACAAAGTGCGAAATCAAATCCATGAAGAAGGTCTTACTCAATTTGATGAATTAATTTGTGAATTAAAAAAAGAATTAGTTATCAGATTAGAACAACCTGAAATCCCTGAGTTTATCTCGCGACCAACAGTCATTCTTTTAGTCGGTGTGAACGGTTCTGGGAAGACTACTTCAGCAGCAAAACTAGCTTATCGATTTCAGGATGAAGGAAAATCAGTATTATTAATCGCTGCAGACACCTACCGAGCAGCTGCTATTGATCAACTGAAGGTTTGGGCCGACCGAGTAGAAGTTCCGGTCATCACTGGTCAACCAGGAGGGGATCCTGGAGCTGCTGCATATGATGGGATCAATGCGGCTATAGCCCGGAATAGTGATGTAGCGATTATTGATACCGCAGGTCGTCTGCATACTCGATACAACCTTATGGAAGAGCTAAAGAAAGTTCATAAAGTTTGTGGGAAAGCCTTTTCTGGAGCGCCACAAGCCACCTGGCTGATTTTAGATGCTACCACAGGGCAGAATGCCCTTCAGCAAGCAAAATCCTTCCAGGAAACAATACAGATCAACGGAGTGGTCCTTGCAAAGCTTGACACTTCCGCCAAGGGTGGGATGGCATTTGCAATAAAAGAACAATTAGGACTCCCAATTCTTTTCGCTGGACTCGGTGAAGGAATTGAGGATCTTCAACCTTTTAATCCTGAAGCATTTGTGAATGGTATTATTGAAGAATAACGGAGGAAAGATGGTCAGGGAGTTAAATATTCGTCTTAATGAAGCCTATAAAAAACTTCTAAATCTAAAGGAGCATCTTTGACCTCGCCAAAAAGAAATCGGAATTAAGGCAACTGGAATTAGAGGCTCAAAAACCTGATCTGTGGGACAATCATGAACGTGCCAAAAGGGTTATGACCCGTCAATCAGACCTTCGCAATGAGATTGAATCATATGAATCACTAAAAAATCGAACCGAAGACACGCTGGAATTGGTCGGTATCGCTGATGCATCCATGCAGGATGAGCTCATCCAGGAAACAGAGAAAATTGAAAATGAAATCGACCGTTTGGAGCTGAATACACTTCTCTCTGGAAAATATGATCGTGGTAATGCACTTTTAGCGATTCATGCGGGAGCTGGAGGGACAGACTCCCAGGATTGGGCTGCCATGCTTGAAAGGATGTATTTAAGATGGGGGGAACGCCATGGTTATTCTACTGACATTTTAGATCGTACTGTTGGCGAGGAAGCGGGGATTAAGAGTGTAACGATTAGTGTGAATGGTTTGATGGCTTATGGTTATCTTCACCCGGAAAAGGGTGTGCATCGACTTGTGCGGCTATCTCCCTTTGACGCTGCACACCGCCGACACACATCTTTTGCCCTTGTCGAAGTTTTGCCTGAAATGGATGATCTTGATGAAGTTAAGGTTCCCATGGATGATATCAAAATTGATGTCTATAAATCTTCAGGTGCTGGTGGACAAAATGTTCAAAAGAATGCTACCGCAGTCAGATTAACACATATCCCATCAGGATTGGTTGTTACCTGCCAAAATGAACGCTCTTTGGTGCAAAACAAAGATAACGCACTTCGAGTACTCAAAGCGCGTTTATTAGCAATTAAACAGGAAGCTAAAGATGCTAAGCTTTCTGAATTGCGGGGAGAATATACCAAGGCAGAATGGGGGTCACAAATCCGCTCTTATGTTTTGCATCCCTATCAATTGGTAAAGGATCATCGTACAGAACATGAAATCGGGAATGCACAGGGTGTGCTGGATGGCGATATTGATCCATTTATTCAAGCTTATCTGCGAAAACCAGACTGACAAATCAGTCGAGGATCTGGGCGAGTTTTACCATTTCCATTGAAATTTCTTTTGTTTTTCCAACAATATCCTCAAGTAGGGTAGTAGTGATTTTCCCTTTATTTAGGCCAACCAGTACTCCGAATTCTCCACGATCAATGGCTTCTATAGCGCCATTGCCAAAACGACTGGCGAGGATGCGATCAAAAGCTCCAGGTGCACCGCCTCGCTGAACGTAACCTAATGTCGTTGCACGAATCTTGAATCCCAGCCTTTCCTTGTTTTTCTCAAAGTAGGCTGTTAATGCATCGGCATTATATTTTGCACCTTCAGCGACAACAATGATGGCATGTTCCTTCCCTTTTTCATAAGCTAATCGAAGACTTTCCGCAACTTCTTCCGGGTCTGTTTCGATTTCAGGCAACAAAACATATTCCGCCCCACCAGCCAACCCCGCCATCAGGGCAATATATCCACACTTGCGTCCCATCACCTCCAGCAGGAAAGCACGGTGATGCGAGGAAGCTGTCACTTTTAAGCGATCAATCGCCTCAAGGGCAATATTGAGGGCAGTATCCACGCCAATGGTCATTTCGGTGCCGCAAAGGTCATTATCGATTGTGGAGGCAATGCCTACTACTGGAAAACCGAGTTTGTTTAAATGAAATGAACCTGTTTGTGAACCGTTCCCACCGATAACAACCAATGTATCAATTCCAAATTGGCTCATTGTACGAATAGCTTTACGGCGCCCATCTTCAGTTTTAAACTCTTCACATCGAGCAGATCCAAGAACGGTGCCGCCTTTCTGCAAAATGCCACCCACATCACGTGTGTCCATTTCCCGGATATTCCCGGAAATCAATCCAGAATAACCACTGCGAACGCCATACATTCCCCAACCTTTTGCTACACCGCAGCGAACAACAGCCCTTATTGCTGCATTCATCCCAGGAGCATCGCCACCACTTGTTAACACCGCCACATGTCTCATTCATACCTCGCTTTATTGATTTTGCTATTATTCTTATGATATTGTGCCTGTTATTTTCAACCAATAATCATATTATAATCATAAAAATGTCAAAATAATCAAAATTCAATGAAAGGTGAATATCAATGAAGAAGTTGATTAATGATTTTAAGGATTTCATAAGTCAAGGAAACGTTGTTGATCTTGCTATAGGAATAATAATTGGATCAGCCTTCAGTACCATAGTGAACTCAGTTGTTGAAAATCTCTTAATGCCACCCTTAGGCTTGTTGTTGGGGAATGTTGATTTCACAGATCTTTATATCGTGCTGAAACAGGGGGAGCAGAAGCTGCCACCTGGAACCGCCCTTCAAATGGCAAGAGATGCAGGAGCAGTTACATTCAATTACGGGCAATTCCTTACTGATTTGGTCAGTTTCTTGATCCTGGCTTTAGGTGTGTTTTTTATTGTCAAAGGTATTAATTCATTACAGGAAAATATTAAGAAACCTGAAGCAGCTGAAGGGGAAGCCCCCACAGAAAAGGAATGCCCATTTTGTCAAAAGGTAATTCCAATTAATGCATCTCGCTGCCCTTATTGCACTTCTCATCTCGAAGATAGTATTGGATAAGAATGATGAATAAAGATATTCTGGTAGCTATCCTGGAAGATGACATTTTTTCAAGTAACTGGATGTCGTTATTGATGGTACGTGACTGGCGTACCCGGCTGGTTGGTGAGTTTTCAAATCGTGTTGAGCTGTGCACTTATCTTGAGAATCCAAACCTATCCTTTGATATTCTCATTGTGGATGTAGATCAATTTGGTGAGAATTTCCAAATTGATGAAATTTGTCAGGTTCTAAGTGATTCTTATTCAAATGTGAAATTGCTTCTGACAGGTGTTTTACCAAAAGCATCAATCTTCAAGCAGATCAATGATGATCGTATTTGCGGATATGTACTTAAAAATGAGGTGGGGTACTCTTTAAGCTGGATCATCTCTTTTGTCTACGAAAACAGCTGGGTCCTAACACCCGGCACAATGGCACTGGCAAGTCGGATTAACTTCCCCATCCCACATAACAAATTGATCGTAGATGGTCGAAAAAACCTACCCGGATTTACAGATCATGAAGCAGAGGTTGCCCGATTTGCCTTCATTTTCAGTTTGGGGCGGCGTGATTTAGCTGATGAATTGAAGATTTCTGAGCAATGGAGTTATGGACTGGTCAGTGAGTTGTATACCAAAATGGGATTGAGCGAGATCTTATCAGGTGAGGTTGATTTGTTTTCTTATATCCCTGAAAACCCAATTATTCGCAGTCATTTCACAGAAATAATAGAAGATCTTGGGAGTTCAACCAAAGCCAGGGATATGGAAACCCTTGCATATCACATATTGACAATGCCGGATATCATCAATTGATCTTCACACACAACAATCGATAACTTTCTATGAAAACACTCTTTTGTTGGTCGAAAATCAGTACGGTCATCCTAAGTGGATTCTTATGTGTCTTGCTTGTTATTGGTTATGTGTGGTGGCCGCTCTTACAAAAATATATCAGGCAGTATGACCCATCAATCTCAATTTGGCGGCAAATCGATTGGTTGCTGATTGGGAATTTCTTAGCAATGAGCATTTTGATCACCCTGAATGCTGAATTACGACACGATATTCCCTACGGGATTATTGCCATAATAGGCGGATTTATAATAGAAGCTTGGGGCACACAATCAGGATTGTGGACATACTATACGATGGAAACTCCGCCGTTGTGGATCATCCCAGCCTGGCCAATTGCATCTCTTTCAGTGTGTCGACTGTATCATCTTTTACTACATTTTTTTCAAAAAGTGCCTGAAAAGTGGTTCGAATGGAGTTATTGGCCAATTTTTGGTGTTTTCTTTGTATTATTATTAGATTTTGCTGCACCAACATTCTCTCACCCCTTAACAATATTTTCTATTTTGGTTTGCGGATTAATAATATTAACAAGCAAAGACAAACATTCAGTAAGTATTATTTTTCTTGTTGGTTCTGCTGTAGGCTATTTTCTTGAACGGTGGGGTACAACACGTTTATGCTGGACATATTACACCGGTGGTTTTCCACCACTTATTACTGTAATTGCACATGGTATGGCATCTGTAGCAATATGGAGAGTATATCAAATATACAAGTGGGTGGGTGAAAAATTAAAATTACCCTGGCTGCAGGATGATGACACGATTATCAAAACCTGATAGAACGAATTAGAATTAAAATGGCTGCCAATAAGCTGACAACCATTTTTCCATTTTATGGATTTACTACTCTTCCCATGAAAATAATTGATCCTGTTGGGATATGTCGGATGAAGAACATAAATGGTCTGTCAATTATCATTGAAATGGGTTCACTTGGCATCCCTCTTAATCCAACAATCACTGCTGTGGCTGCTGCCGCTTCTGTGCCTGTTTCGTCTACAGTAATAGCAGCTTTATGCAAAACATCTGTGATATAAAGCATATCGCTTCTTGTAATCCCTGAAAAATCAGCAAGCTCCATATCAAAGGCCTCAGCCATACCTAAATTGGCAAGGGGTTCTTTTGCATCTGTTGCTGTGATGAAGTCGAATTTTGGCATCTGTAAGTTGACCGGTTCAGAAAACATTTCATCCAGGATCATATGCAACTTCTGAGTATTCAAACCCAACTCGAAATCCTTATATGTACCAGCATCAGGCAATAGAATGGTCATAGCAAAGTCAGGGCTAAGGTAAAGCAAGTCAACTGCTTGGTAGTTCTCACCTCTGGTATATGCAAGGTGCTGTCCTGAAAGCTTCATCATATCAACTTTCATCTCAGTTCCATCAATCAATTTGAAGGGTTCTTGAGAAGTTTCCGCTTCAGCGAAGGGATGGTACCAGGATCCGTTAAAATAGATCGCATTAGCGAGAACTAATCTTGTTAATGTGTTGATAGCACCTTCTGGGATTAGATCCTTGATTTTTGCTTCAGTTTCCTCTTCAACCCAATCATTAATGGCATTTCGGGCAAACTCCGGATTATTTGCATAATCAACGTTATAAATCCCCGCACCATAATTTAATGCAATTGTGTCCAAAAAAGTCTTGTTGAAGTCAAAATCAGCCTGCCCCCAAATGGAATTGGCGATATTAAGCTGGAATCTATTACCTTCTGACTCTCGTGGTGTATTTTCTTGAGAGGATTCAATCGCCAGCAGGAGTGCATTGAATGCAGAATGGACATCTTCTTCAGGGAGCGAAAAATTAAGGGCTTGCATCATCCCTTGTTCTGTGGATGTTTCAGCTCCGGCTAATGTCATACTCAGAGCAAGGGATAGACTCATGGGTGAAAAGATGATATTTCCGTCACCCTGGCGTATCTGTTCATAGAAGGAAAATGCGAAGTCTGTATTTCCATCAACAAGCGAAACCAGGGTGGCAGCTTCTACCTGTGGTTCAATTTCACGTGCTAAGCTGCTTTGCACATACCCAGTTTCACTGGGATTTTCAATGTCGGGTAGCGGTGTCTCTTTCACTACTGGCTTTTCCTCAGGTACACATGCAGTGTTGAGCAAAAGGGATAAAAGGATTAACATAACTGGTAGATATTTCATTTTCTCTCTCCTTAGTTGTTATTAATTTGATATCATTTAGACGAATAGAATATCTGTTTTGTTCCAGAGAGTGATACGAAAAATTCATGAAATTGTCAGTCATCATGATGAATCAGCAAGAATCACACGTGCTGGCGCCCCCTCACAGCCAATAATTTTCAGCGGAAGACAGTATAGTTGATAAACACCCTCAGGTATAGATATCAGATTTATCCCTTCTAAAAGGACGATCTCCTTAGCAAGAAGAATTTGGTGGGGCTGAGTGGTTTCCGCAAATGGGGCAATGGAAAGATAATCCACACCTACAAGATCTAAGTTTAGAAACGAAAGATATTCTGCACCAGAGACATCAATTCCGACAAAATCTTCATGAAATTCTGAGGAGTGCTCATGCCAATATCTGGAATTTTTGGTCTTGAACAAAACTTTCTTTGCTTTGACTAACAGATTATTGAGGGGATGCTTTCTCAGGATACGTTCAGATATACATTTAACATTTTGATTGATATTCAGAACCAGAACTTCTCCAACCAGTTTATCAAAAGGAATTTGATCAATTGTTTGACCGCCTTCAATGAAATGACTGGCTGCATCAATATGTGTTCCAGTGTGAACACTCATTCGAATTTCTGAGACAGTCGCATCATCTCCAGCTTCAATTTTTGATATTTCGTGTATTGATACCGGAGGATCTCCAGGCCAAACAGGCATGGTGGGTTCAATTGGGGATGATATATCATATATTTTCATCATAATCTCCTTTCAAAGCTGTCATGCTCATGGAAAAAGAATGTGTGCACAAAAACATTTCCTTTTCCAGGCGAGAGAACGTCTATCAAGAATCCTGGCAGTAATCCGAAAATGACAGTTGATCTAAATAGAATCACATTGCTCCAATCTATCATCTTATGTATGAGGCCACAATAAACTTTATTATAAACTTCCATTTATTTTAAGCAAAGGATGAAAGGTTGCCATTCGAATTGATTTTCGGAAGATGCATTTTACGAACTCATTCAAAGAATGTTTTTCCATTATTCATTTCTTGATATTATCACCAATGATGATAGGACTTGATAGAATAATTCGATATAATGAAATCATATTAATTTGAAAGGAATGAAACCTGATGCGGAAAGTCGCAGTTATTGGTATTGGACAAACAAAAATTGCAGAACATTGGAACAAATCATTACGAGAATTGGCTGGCGAGGCAGCACTTGCAGCCATGTTCGATGCCCAAGTTGATCATATAGATAGTATATATATTGGGAATATGCTTTCGAGCGCTGCAAATGCGCAAACCCACCTGGGAAGCTTGATCGCGGATTGGATTGGTCAGCGGTTCACAGACGCAATAAAGATCGAATCCGCATGTAGCTCAGGTAGTGCAGCCTTCAGAGCAGGGTATCTGGCAATAGCCTCCGGTGAAGTTGGTCATGTTCTTGTGGTTGGTGTAGAAAAAATGACAGATTCTCCGAGCAATGAAATCACAGCTGCTTTGGCAACAGCAGCGGATGCTGATTGGGAAGTAGATCAAGGTGTTTCTTTTGTTGCATTAAATGCACTCATCATGAAAAGATATATGCACGAATATGGATGGAAGGGGATTGATTTTGCGGAATTTTCAATCAATGCTCACTCAAATGCGGTACACAACCCTTTTGCGAGATTCCGAAAACCAATCGATAAAAACCGTTTCATTAATTCTCCGATGATCTGTGATCCAATTAGCCTGATGGATGCTTCACCGATTGGTGACGGTGCTGCTGCGGTTGTTCTTGCAAGAGCAGATGTTGTGTCTCCTGGCTTACCAAAAGTTCTGGTAGCTGGCTCCTCTGCAGCTACAGACAGCATCGCTATCCATAATCGAAAATCACCCCTTTGGCTTTCAGCAGCCCAAAAATCATCTCAGGAAGTCTATGCTCAGGCAGGTATTCGACCTGAGGATATCGGCGTGTTTGAATACCATGATGCTTTCACCATCATGGCTGCCCTATCACTTGAAGCCAATGGTTTTGCAGAACCAGGTCAGGGACCAGCGCTGGCAAAAGATGGTTCAATAAAAGTTGGTGGGAAAATACCAGTCGCTACAAGAGGAGGGCTAAAAGCCCGGGGACATCCTGTAGGTGCAACTGGTATGTATCAAATTGTTGAGGTAGTACAGCAGCTTCGAGGAGAAGTGGGAGAGACACAGGTACCTCGAAACGATTTTGGAATGGCTCAAAACATTGGCGGGAGTGGATCAAATATTGTCACACACATATTTAAAAGGGAAAATTAATTTCACCTTCTTATGTAAAATTAGTAAATTTCCGGACTTATAAGGGTCTTTACCCGTGTATAATTACCATACTTTGATGTCTATTGAGGAGATTCTTCATGTTTGAATTTCATGTTTCACGATTGTCACGAGAAAAGTATGACTTCGATGAATCAATATACCGATTTGATGGAAATGTGATTTTCGCTGATTTTCTTGCTGCACGCCAATTCGCCAAAAAAATCAACCAGAAACGGGACCTGGTCATGTTGCCCGAATCTGCAGTTAGTGCTGGAGACATCAATGCCATTGGACTTATTGATGAGATATTTCACTTTATCATTTCCCTTTATCGCCGGAATATTGACCCGGAAATAATCAGTGATGCATATGAACTACTTTCAGAGACCTTCGGAGAGAAGAAAGTGACCAAAGCATTGTTGATGTTTGTTAATGAGTTTCCACCGACGCCAGTTTTTCAAGAAGAATTAAGTCCTGAAGAATATTTGAAATTCGAGACGAATGGAACACCGAATATGTATATAACACTTGAAGAAATGTTGATGCTTTGGATCACGAATCGGAATCCGGCTGTTGCTTCATTTTCTGAATTATTTGATGATACATTGCTGCGGCAAAGAACCAGCTATCGCCAGATGATCAGTGCGCTTAAATCATTTTTCCAAGAAAAACCGCATTTTGGTCCAGATGATCAGGATATATTCACGATGCTTCGCAGCCCAGCTATCGAAGAGCCATATTCATTAGCAAAACAATTGGAATACATCAGACGAAAATGGGGTTCACTTCTTGGGGATTTCCTATATCGATTACTGAACTCAATTGACTTGATTCGGGAAGAAACGAAGACTTTCATTGCTGGACCGGGTCCTACACAAGTGCTGGGTTATCCCGATTTGGGAGAAGAAGAGAATTTCAGCCCAGATAGTGATTGGATGCCGCGTACTGTCCTGATGGCAAAAAATACCTACGTTTGGCTTTATCAACTCTCGGAAATTTACGATAGGGAGATCAAGAGGTTGGATCAAATCCCAGATGAAGAATTAGATAAGTTGGCAAGCTGGGGATTCAATGCTTTGTGGCTGATAGGCTTATGGCAAAGAAGTGATGCCTCCAAACAAATAAAACAACTCTGTGGCAATCCCGAGGCAGTAGCTTCAGCATATTCTCTGAAAAATTATACAATTGCCAATGACCTTGGGGGGAAATCTGCTTATGGAATTCTTCGAGATAAAGCAACAAGGCGTGGAATTCGGTTGGCAAGTGATATGGTGCCCAATCATATGGGTATCGATTCCGATTGGGTCATAGACCATCCAGATTGGTTCATATCTTTACCCTACAGCCCATTTCCATCATACAGCTTCACTGGTCCGGATCTCAGTCCATCAGATCGAGTGAGTATTGTGATCGAAGATCATTATTATGATCGCACAGATGCTGCTGTGGTTTTTATGAGATACGATAAGGAACGGGGAGACACAAGATTTATTTATCATGGCAATGATGGTACCAGCATGCCGTGGAATGATACAGCGCAATTGAATTACCTCAAAGAAGATGTGCGTGAAGCAGTCATTCAGACGATATTGAATGTGGCAAACCAATTTCCAATTATTCGATTTGATGCGGCTATGACCCTCGCAAAAAAGCATTATCAAAGACTGTGGTTTCCACAGCCAGGTTCAGGTGGGGATATTGCAAGCAGATCCGAATATGGGCTGGTAAAGGATGATTTTGATAAAGTATTTCCCAAGGAATTTTGGCGAGAATTGGTAGACCGGGTTGCCCAAGAAGTTCCAGATACGCTTTTATTAGCTGAAGCCTTTTGGATGATGGAAGGATATTTCGTCCGCACGCTGGGAATGCATCGAGTGTATAACAGTGCCTTCATGAACATGCTCCGAAACGAAGAAAATTCAAAATATCGACTTGTGATCAAGAATACGCTTGAATTCGATCCCCAAATTCTTAAACGGTATGTAAACTTCATGAATAACCCGGATGAAAAAACAGCTGTTGATCAGTTTGGAAAAGGGGATAAATATTTTGGTATCTGTACATTGATGGCTACAATGCCTGGATTACCTATGTTCGGACATGGACAGATTGAGGGGTTTTCAGAAAAATATGGTATGGAATATTTCCGTCCTTATTGGGATGAGAAGCCTGATATGTACTTAATTCAACGACATCAGCAGGACATTTTCCCTCTCTTAAAAAGACGTGACCTTTTTTCTGGTGTAAAGGACTTCCTTTTGTATGATTTCTATGTTGGTGAGGGAGTCAATGAGGATGTTTTCGCTTACTCGAATGGCAACGAAACACAACGCGCTCTCGTTATCTATCATAATCATTTTGGGTCCACAAATGGTTGGATCAAGACATCTGCCAGTTATCTAAATAAGGAATCAGGCAACTTTGAGAACAAACAGCTGATCGAAGGTTTGAATTTGACCAGTGGATACAATCGTTTTGTGATATTTAAAGATAGTGCATCAGGTTTGGAATATATCCGATCAATTCAAGAAATTAAGACAAAAGGTCTGCATTTTGAGTTGAATGCCTACGATTGCCATGTTTTCATGGATTTTCGTGAGATTTCAGATGATGATTATGGACAATTTGCGCAATTAACCACTTATTTGAATGGTCGTGGTGTACCCAGTATTGATGAAGCGCTGCGTGAATTATTACTCGCCCCAATCTTAAATCCATTGCGTAAACTCATTAATCCACAAAGTTTACGGGCAATCTATCAAGCACGTGTTAAAAAAACTGCAGCTGATATCAACAAGGATGAATTTGATACACATGTTGAGAATTACCAACTCTTGATTGATGCAATAAAAGGTTTTGTGATGATGGAAACGGATCAAGTACCCATTGTCAAGGAAGAACAACGCGGACTGGAAGCAATATTAAGACTGATAGATTTTGAAGAACATTTTCCATTCCCACGTTCAAAAAAATATCAAACATTGTTGGCTTACATTCAAGAGAATCTGACTGATTACCCCTTTATTTGGTATGTTCTTATTTTATGGAATGATTTGCGCCTGATTGGTCGGGTAATTACATCTGAAACTCAGTTTGTAGAGATCAGCCGAAGCTGGTTGGAAGAGTGGGGTATTCTACGATTGATTCAGGATACAATGGTATCTCTTGGTTTGGACCAGCAGCAAGCTCATAGCGGCGTTACGATCCTGAAATTATTAGTGAGCCAACAAAATTGGGTTGAAAAAGTAAGCGTACAATCTCCAACTTCTTTACTAGAATCCTGGTTAAGTGAAAAAGAAATTCGCAATTTCTTGAATATCAACCGCCATCGGGGGATTCTATGGTTCAATAAAGAAGCTTTTGAATCCATGCTGTGGTGGATGATGACGACAGCTCTTATCCGCCTGGTTGCTAATCCAAAGATGAGCCTTGCTGAAGTTGTAGAGGTTTTATTTGACGCTTATCGCTCAATTGAAGCGCTGGTGGAAGCGGAAAAGCTCTCTGAATATCAAGTTGAAAAACTACTGGAGGCGTTGAAGTAAGCGTTATTATCCTCAGAAAAATCTTTAACGCGCTGATACCTTTCAGCAAAAACAGTGTCTCCCCTCAATCCAGTACGCTGGTCTTTTACCTTCTTAAGTAATGACATAGCTTTTGATTTAAGATTTTTCCCTGTGACCTGTTTTGTCAGCCAAACAGCCTGGGCAGCATATGCGATGTTGTTTTGGGGTTCAATACGATGGAAATTATCAAAGAACCACCCGCAAGAAGTGAAAACTCTTTGCCGCTCATATTGTGCTGCTAATATCATCCCAATTTTCTCAATATCCATATCGGTTAATTTTTGAACAACAAATTCCCCCAAAAGTGTTTTGAGATCAGTTTCTCCTAACATCACTTGAATATAAGCATTCCGAAGCTGCCATTTTCGGCGAGTATATTGTCGTATGAAAACCTGGTACTGTTGATCAATATCTTCAGCCAGCCTCTCAAGTCCCCAACGCAAGGGAGCTTTCCAAGATGCCCCTGGTGAGCAATCGCACTCTCCCATCCAGCGAAGTATGCCGTGAGGACAACTCCAGGAAGTGTATTCATTTATCTGTACAAATTGTGTGGGTTGATGATCCAATAACCATAAACCAGGATAGGTGATCCGGTATTTTTTACTGTGAAGTGCACCATTGAGTACATGCGAAAGAAATAGTTCCCTAAAACTTTTATGATGACCGTACAATTCACCGTCAGTTGCAATAATGTTGATTTGATCTTCGTTATTATTCGAACCATGAAACTGTGGTGCGACCCATCGATCCACAAAATAATCGGCGTTGCGCGTAGCCTCTGGCTGGAAACTCACCGATGTGCTCAAAGCCTGATTGTACAGAAATACAATCATCGGATCATGATTACCAGGTAATTCAACTAAATATGGCTGGTCACTGCTTAATTCTTCATAACCTTCAACCTGCCAAGGAGCAAGCATTGTAAATTTAATTTGATTTTCAGCAAGAAAGGTTAATGTCTCCAGGTCAACCGCTGTTTCAGGAAGCCACATCCCTAAAGGCTTGTGTCCAAAACGATGCTCAAAATCTGCAATTCCCCATTTTATTTGTGTGATCTTATCGCGTTTATTTGCCAAAGGTAAAATGACATGGTTATATGCTTGTGCCATACCATTGCCAACACCATACTTATCAAAATTATTTCGTTCTTGCTTTACGATAGAATCGTATGTTTGTTTTTCATAATTCTCAAGCCAGTTAAACAGGGTAGGGCCAACGTTAAAACTGATTTTTTCAAAATTTCCAAGAAGGGCATTGGGACTATAACATTCCTTATGAATGCGTTCGTTCCAATTTCGATAAGGTTCAGCTCCTTGTTCATCAGGAATCACTCCTGATAAGGGGTCATCGCGTGGTGGCTGATAAAAATGTCCATGAACACAGACTGCATTTATTCCCATTGAATTATTGTTCGCTTTCTTTTTGTAATTATTTGCCAAAATTGTTTGTGATAATTCTTTCCCCCAAGGTACCCTAACTTATGTTTCATTCTGGCAGGAAGCAGGCTAAATCTTTCAGCCAGGTTGCCAAGATCAGTTGTTCGGTTTGCTGCCAAATAATCCAACCAAAAAACTGTGGATGGGATATTGGGCAGCATTATTTCGAGAATCTCTGTAAATCTATTTAAGACAACTGGTTTGATACTTACGAATTGTCTTTTAATGCCCATTGCTCTAGCGATCATCTCACATATTTCTTTGAAACTGAGATACTCTGGTCCGCCGATCTCAATCGTTTCATTTATTGTGTGGTGCATTTGCAGGGTCCAGGCCATGACATTGACCAGGTCTTTAATCCAAATAGGTTGCAATAATGAAGAACCTTGATCTGGAACCATCACAAAATAAGGGGAGAATTTTAATAGGAAGGCCAACCCGTTGGTGAAATGGTCTCCATTGCCATAGGTGATTGCCGAACGAATTATCGTGAAAGGGACACCAGAGGTTTTTATGTAATGCTCTGCGATAGCCTTTGCCTTAAGTAGTGGATAGGCGGATTCTCGGTCAGCCCCGAGATGACTTAGATAAATTATCCGATCAATTCTCATTTGGCTGGCTGCCCTTACCAAGGATTTTGTGCCTTCAATATCCACCTGTGTTAATTGAGCTTTACGTCCAAGTTGTTCCGCACTGGCAAGATGAAAAACCGCATCCACACTCTTCATCGCTGCTCGTAATCCCCGCTCATCGTTCATGCTTGTAATTGCGACATCCAGCGGCATTCCTTTAGGTAAATCTGGTGTTTTTTGAGAAGGTTGCAGTAAGAGTCTAATAGGATGTCCAAGATCAGTTAATTGTCTGATGAGTACTTTCCCAATAAAACCGGTTCCACCGGTGATCAATATCATAGCAGAAGAATTATAGCAGAATTAATATCAATAAGTTGGCACGACCCTTGCAATAAATATGTCAGGTCACTATTTTACCAAAAAGGTCTTGAGATGACTAAATTTACACAAGAAATCGGGTTTGCTTATTTTAAAACACCAAAATATCAAGTAAATAAGCATATTACATCCTGGATGAAAGCTATTCGAGAAGTCGGAGCATCAGTCGTGATCTATGAAAGTGCATTTGATCGGGCTGTTTCTGAAGATGCCTTTATCATCGCACTAGAAAATCACCTTTCACCAATTGTACACTTCGATGCTGAGCTTCCACTGGCACGTAATTTTAATGATGTGGCATTCTTACTGGATGTTTATGCAAAATGGGGCGTTAGCCATGTGATTTTTGGAGATCAACCAAATGTTAAGAGTTCCTGGCAAAAAGCTGGTTGGCATTATGAAAACCTTATTGATCATTTCCTGGATCGTTTTATACCTTTAGCTAACCATGCCGTTCGAAACGGCATTATTCCTGTGTTTGCACCTTTGAAACCAGGAGGGGATTATTGGGATACCGCTTTTATCGAGTTGGCATTAATCGGACTCAAACGTAGAAGGTTGGAAAGTATTCTTGAGCATTTAATGCTTTCAAGCTACGGCTATACCTATAACAAATCGCTGTCCTGGGGAAAGGGAGGGCCCGAACGCTGGTCAAGCACAAAACCTTATCAGACTCCTGAAGGACAGGAGGATCAAATTGGATTTCATAATTTTGAGTGGGTGCAAGCCGTAGGAGAACGTGCCATTGGAAAGAAATTACCAATATTGATTTTCGATGCAGGTAATTCCGGTATGACAAGCTTAGTTCAAGACTCTGAATCCTCGATAAAAGCAACTCAAGAAATTTATGATCTTTGTAGTTTAAACCCAGGGCTAGAAGAAATGTCAGGCCGCACGGCAGCCTTTGATGAGTCAGTGTGCTGGTGCACATTCTCTTTAGATACCATCGAAAATGCGCTAAACAGGCAGCTTGCAGTGAAGATCTTCCTACAGATTTTCAAAAATCAGATGAAAACCGAAGTCAGCTCAAAAGCAGAAAAGCAGGGGCAAAAAATGATTTCTCACTATCTTTTATTGCCTTCATATGCTTCTGGAGTCTCTGATGCTATTCTTAATAAAGTCAGACCAATAATCAAGCATCAGCATCCCACTGTCGGATTTTCACTCGAAGAAGCTGCTTTTGCTAAAAGAGTAAGTGTTTATCCTGATCCAATAATATTCTCCGAGGAACAATTAAGCCAATTAAGATCTACCGGTTCCATTGTTGAGGTTTTACCCGAATCCGGAATAGAAATTGCAACATTGATACTAAATTCATGACATAAAACAGAGGTCGCTATGGACGTAATTCCCGATGTAGTTAATGCAGAAGACTCCTTGATTGGAGTGCCATTACCAAAAATTAAAGTTGTAGGTCTGGGTGGGGGGGGGTGCAATGCGGTCAACCGCATGATTGAATATGGTATGAAGGGGATTGAATTCATCGCCTGCAACACAGATAAACAAGCATTAGCCAGCTCTCTTGCGAAAGTAAAGGTGCATTTAGGGCCGAAATGTACGCGAGGACTGGGTGCAGGTGGAATACCTTCTATTGGTGAACGCTCCGCTGAAGAGAGTTTCCAAAAGCTGGCGGATGTCTTAGATGGTGCGGACATGGTGTTTTTGACCGCAGGATTGGGTGGCGGTACAGGAACCGGTGCTATCCCTGTGGCTGCACGGATTTCGAAGACATTAGGAGCGCTGACCATAGCAGTTGTAACAACCCCATTTACATTTGAGATGGGACAGCGGCAGAGAAACGCAGCCATGGGATTGCAGAAACTCAGATGTCATACAGATACATTAATTATTGTTACTATTGATATACCAGCTAATGCTACTACAGGA
>CAYTXE010000019.1:0-28592 GCA_964441045.1 uncultured Candidatus Brevefilum sp. | reverse complement strand
GTTTGCGCTGCTTCGCTGGCAGCTCGCTGGTGGCACTTATTATTGCTGGTTGTAGGTGTTGGGTGTTTTTTCTAAACATGGATTCATTATATTAAAGTTTCCCTTTTTTGTGAATCCCTAAACACCTTTTTGCAGTGGAGTCATTAATGTTATAAAAAAATTCATTTAAACTCCCTGTCCAAAAATACACAACTCCATTTGATAACATCAGAGGAAGTCATATCCTTATTTTGTTCTGTACCATATATACCTACCATCCGCCTGAATTATCCTTCACAAAGGTGCTTTTCATGGTTTCAACGATATTTTGTATCTCACGAAGAAAGATCAAGTGACATAAGAACACCAAATCTCCCTGTTTTTCCTTGCTGACGCCTGTGGGAATACCAATCCTCTGGATGACAGGCTGTGCAGATGTCAGCATTTTCAATTTGAGTGACTCCTGCCTTCTTAAGAACTTCTATATTTGCTTCATGCAGGTTCAGATAAAGCTTACCATGACGATTTCTAAAAAATTTTTCAAAGCCACAACCATAGTTTGAAGAGAAAGAATGATAAACTTCATGCCCTACCTCATAACAATTCTTGCATATTGCTGGTCCTATTCCTGCTAGGAGGGTTTCAGGTTGGCTGCCATAATACCTTATCATTTTTTCCACTGCGACCTGAACAATTCGATGGGCAGTGCCTTGCCATCCGGCGTGCACGATTCCGATCACCACTTTCTTCGGATCAAATAGAAGGATCGGGACACAGTCTGCAAAACGCATGAATAAAGTCAAATTGTGTTGATCTGTCAAGATACAATCCGCCTTGAGATGCGGCGTTTGAGGTGAGCGGGGCATATCTGCACAGATGACATCCGTTCCATGCACCTGCCAAACATCAAACCTTGATAAATAATCATATCCAAGTACTTCATAAATCCGTTGGTGATTTTTCAGAACAGCCTGAGGATCATCTCCAACCGTCCCTCCTGTATTCAAGCTATCATAGGGTGGTTTACTGAAACCGCCTTTACGAGTCAGCACAGCATGAAAAAAAGGTTGATTTTTGAAAATATCAAATTGAAAATATCTTAAACCTTCTTTTTCTATAAAACTCATCAATGTATCAACCTTTAATTTATTATTTGTTCAACAATGGCGTGCTTTAGTTGCATTTCACGGCGATTTTCAAGGATTGACTCTTCTAAATATGGATATCCAAACCAGGCAGTCGCCATCCCAAACAGCCCTCCTGTGATCGTGCGTAGTAGCGGTGTGCTTTCTCTAAGAGGCAGCCAATTGAAGATCGGCAATCCTGTTTGGCTGAACAGCTGTGAAAATCCATCCAAGCCAATAGGACCTAATCCAATGATGATCCACAGATACCAGGGCAGCGGTTTGAGTTTCTTGCCTGTCAATGAAAAAACTACCCCAAACAACAGGATTGCACCATACATGGCAATGTCACGTTCACATAGTGCCATTTTATACCCCAACCTGTCATTTCCCAAGAATTCTCTTGCTGTATTGATATCATATTCATCAAAACCAGTAGCCTCGCCATAAGAGATCACATCTTCCAAACCTGCCAATTTCCTTGGGTAGTATATTTGTTCCCCAAAGAGAAAGAATGAGCGGAAAGCCAGTTGATGACATAGTGGACGATAAACTTTATGGATGATCTTTGCGGGTGTCTGCCATCCAACATGCATAAATGTAGGTGCAAGCATTGCAAAAAACACATAGAGAAATGTAAATAGATTTAACAAAACCATGTAATGCTTTGAAAACCATCGAGAGAAACGATCTGATTTAGTCATTTTCAGGGGTTCAGTGACCCGACGCACAAAAACATCATTACGTTTTTCCTGGGCTTCTTTTAATCGGATGGCTGCCTTTTCAAAAGCAAAATGCATATCAGAAGAATCAAAGGTTCTGATCAATCGATAAACACCAACATCCAGAACAGGCGCTTTGTTCCCAAATTCATCTAACAAAACCTGGTCGCTGTCAATATTAATTATGTGAAGCTGGTGAGGATAATCTTGCTTCAAACCAGACAACTCTCTCTGTATACGCTCAATCTGTGGGTCATCATTTTTGATAAAAAGCATCACTTGAATCATTCAATAGCACCAATCTTTCTAAGATTTTCATCTAATTGTATTTCATTTATTTCACCAATGTGTGTTGCCATTAAATAACCCTCCGAGTTGATAAACACAAAGGTCGGAAATCCTCGTACCTTATAAGCTTTTTTTGTCGAATTACTGGGATATGGAAGAAACACGATACTACCTGTATATTCCTTAACAAAATTATTGACCTAACTTTCTTCTTCTCCAGCATTAATTGCTAAGACAACGAATTCATCTTCATAAATTCCAGCATAGCATTGTATCAGGGACAGTTCAGCACGGCAAGGAGGGCACCGAATCGCTCAATAGTTAACCATCAAAGGCTTTCCGTAATAATCAGACAATGCAACCCTTTCACCGTTCAAACTGCTTAATTTAAAATCCAATACAGGGATCGCAGAAATTGGTTCATTATCTATCATGGGCGTGGGTTCAATAACTCCTTCCGAATCCAAACCTTCTATGGTTGTTGGAATTTTTGAGATGCTGTGTAGGAATTTAATCATTCTTTCAAGCCGAAAATAGACATAAATGGACATCACCAGAACAATAATTGCTATGCCTGGATCAATAATCTAATTTTTCTTGGTCAATCCATCTCCAGTTAATCCTAATTAAATTCCCAAATCAATAAGTGATTCAAAGGAGATCATCTGCTGATAAATTCCCAAGAAAAGCAAGATACCAACAATGATTGAGATCACACCCATCAAATATTGTGCTATCCTCATCGCCTTGCTGTACCTCTGTAAAGCATTGGTTACCCACCCTATACCCAAAGCCGCCGCTAGAAAAGGTATTGCCATGCCCAGGGAATAAGCACTGAGCAAGATGATTCCCACGCCGATTTTCGCTTCTTCAATTGCCAGTGTAAGGATCATTCCCAATGTTGGCCCAACACACGGCGACCAACCAGCTGAGAAAAAGATTCCCATTAAGAACGAGGAAACCAAGCCTCCCCCTTCGACTATCTTTGATTGGGGTTTCAGTTCTAAATCAAATAAAGGGATCCGAAACAGTCCCGTCGTATGCAAACCAAATAAAATGATAATAATGCCACCCGTTTTTGCCAGAATATCCCGGGTTTGATACAGAAATTGACTTAATGCCGAAAATGCGATACCCAAAATGATGAAAACGAATGAAAATCCCAACACAAAAGCCATGCCATGAAAAAAAGTGTCCACTCTTCGAGTCTTTATATTCAATTCCACATGGATAAGTGAACGCCCCCCCAGATAACCTATATATGCAGGCATCAACGAAAAGACACATGGGGAGAAGAAAGAAACAAGACCAGCTAGGAAAGCCAGCCCAATCGACACATTGATCAGCTGCATCTTTTGCCCTGTTTATGCTGCAACAACTTCAACGATTGTTGACTTATTCAAACCCTGGATTGTCACTTCACCCGGGTAATATGGTACTGCGGGTTGTGTCCAACGCCAGACCCACTTCGCATCCTCGGGACGGGCATTGACACATCCATGGGATCGAGCAGTCCCATAGTAATTATGCCAGTAAGTCGCATGTACCGCCGCACCATTATTATCAAAAAGTGTCGTCCAGGCAACACCAGGTATGTCATAATTTCCAACTGCCTCTCCTGCGCTCATGTGTGTTGACACCATCTTACGCCAGATGGTGTGAGCGCCTAGTGGAGTCAGCCATTTCTCCTCTTCGTAATTGTAACCACCGGTGGTTACCTTGGTGAAAAAAACTTCCTGGTCGCCTTCAAAGCATGTCAGTGTTTGGTAATTCAAGTCAACAATAATCCGTTTGTCTTCAGCATCAGGGGTAATGGGTGTTATTTCTTCAGGTGTAATTTGCCGGCAAACCGATGCATCAACCCAATACTCATCACCCAGAGATCCCCACTTTTCTTTAAGACAATATTGGATTTTATCTGTATCAGGAGCAGTACGAATTTTAAATGCCCAAAAAACCTGCGAGTAATATATTCGAGGTCTCACTGCTGTCCTGGCCCAATGTTGGGAAGGTGGTTTCTCAAAATCAAGTTGTGTATAAGGTGTGACAACCTCAACCCACATTCCCCGATCACCAGTAGTTGTTATCGGCAGCTGGTTGAGTGGTTCTTGCAAGACATGTTCTACTTTTTGAAGGTAATCCGCATAGATATACCCCTCTGGTGTTTCTACCCAGCGTTGATTAATTCGATTTTGATCCAATTGCTGGGCGATGACTTCTTGCTTCCATAGAAACACATCATCATAATATGCTCTACCCGATGAAGGCGCATTCCAATATGGTTCACTCTTAATCTCAACATTAGCTCCCGGCTCACCAACACACATTCGACCGAGTTGAATATTCTCCGGAAATTCAGGTGTTTCGGGCTCCTCTTGCGCGAGGATTCTACGATTTGTAAATCCACGACCCTTTTTTATTTGATTAAAGGCTAAACCGCCTAATGCCAAACCTGACATTGCTAAGAATTCACGTCTTGACAATCTATCTTTTTTTAACATAATACGATTAAAATAATCCAATTTGTCCATATTATCAATAACTCTGAATTATTTTATGAAAATCTCTAATAATCATGCTTCGAACTTTATCGATTTCCGGTCCCCACCAGGCATCACCGGGTTGATAAGGAACGATTTCACGGACAGCTTTATATGCCTCTTCAGTTCCTTCACCAAGAACAGAATTTTGATTCTTACGCAAGCGTAAATCCAATGCACGTGCAGCGGTATACACTTCAATGGCAAGTACATGGGTAGTGTTTTTGATTATTTCACGTGTGTGACGGGCCGCTGTCATAGAGTTGGCATTGTGGTCCTCTTGTTCTGCTGAGGTTGGAAGAGAGTGAACAGAATCAGGTGATGCCAAAGTTTGATTTTCGAGGACGAGTGAAGCTGCTGTGTATTGCGGCATCATCAACCCCGAATTCAATCCAGCTGCAGACGGGTTATCGACCAGCATGGGCGGCAGGTTTGCATTCAAATGCTCATCTAATAATCTATAAGTTCGTCTTTCAGAGATTGAAGCAATCTCAGCCATTGCAATACTAAGGTAATCCATCACAACACCAATGGGTTCGCCATGGAAATTACCTCCAGAGATCGCAATCCCTGGCTCAAATAGCAGCGGATTATCCGTTGATGCATTGATCTCTAATTCAATCGTCCCTTTAACAAATTCAATGGTATCCCAACCAATCCCCTGCACCTGAGGAGCACATCGCAGGGAGTAGGCATCTTGAATACGCCCTCCAGCATCAATCAAGGTGCTTCCATTTGTCAGTGCCCTGACCTTTTTAGCCACACGAATCTGCCCGTGATGTCCTCTTGCTTTGTGAATTCGCTCATCAAAAGCACCAGAGCATCCCAACACAGCTTCCAATGTCATCGCCAGTGAGATCTCTGCAATATTTAGAAGCACTTCAGCATCATAAACTGCCAACGCCGCAATAGCCGCTGAAAAGGTTGCCCCATTATTGAGTGCCAGACCTTCTTTTGGACCGAGAATAATTCGCTCAATCCCTGCACGAGTCATAGCCTCTTTTCCAGAATAAATTTCCCCTTCAAAGATCGCTTTTCCGGATTCATTATCAAGATCTTGTGAATCTGTAGTGAAAACCAAAGCCAAATGTGATAATGAACAAAGGTCACCGGATGAACCGAGTGAACCTTGCGAAGGTACGATAGGTGTGAGGTGTTTATTTAATAAATCTAATAGAGTCTCGACAACAACAAGCCTGACCCCTGAAAAGCCCTTTGCCAACGTATTTGCCCGAATCAAAATAGCCGCCCGAACAATTTCTTCATCTAATGATAAGCCTGTTCCTACAGCATGGCTGATGATCAGGTTTCGACTGAGTTTAGCAGCATCATCGTAAGGAATGCGTTGTTCAGCAAAAATTCCAAATCCAGTGTTGATCCCATATACGGGATCTTCTCTCTTAATGATAGCCTTTACCCAATCACGGCTGCGCTGAATTACATTTCTGGCATTTGATGTCAGCTGCACTTCTGCGCCATTCCGGGCAACCGCGACGACATCATCGATTGAAAGATTCGACCCATCGATCATTACCTGGCTCAAAAGATCCTCCTCAACTTAAAATAATAGTAAACCCAACAAAACAGATACTGACGGGACGGTAATATTGTCAACATCCTTAAAAGGTAATGATTCGACCAGCGAGGTTACTATTGCAATTATGCCTATAGGAATGAGATAATTTGTGATTGATGCTCCGAAATAACCTTGCCAAACGAAAACATATATTATCAGAACAGCGAAAGTGAAACTTCCAATCAGCATTGATATCATTCCTGCGAGGCTTTTTCTTGGTGACCAGGGTAACTTCACACTGTTAATCCTTTTTCCGATAACATCAGCCAATCCATCCCCTCCGCACAATACCATCAGTGCCACAATCCCAACAGGAGAGCATCGCCAAAAAACAATTGTCAAAATGACAAATACCAGCCCATAAAATAATGGTCCTTGGAGAATTTCTTGGCGGTCACCAGTTCTAGACATTGCTTCCACTGCTGATGGGTCCTTTATTACACCCAAACCCACCAATGCAAATTGCAGGCTTATCCCGAAGGGGATAATCGCCGCGAGGTATGGGGCCAGACTGGAATCGTTAAATAATAGCCAGCACAACACAAAAATTGGTCCTGTACCTATATGAATGATTTTCCTGCTGAGAGTACTTGATATCCACCCTTTGTGGGCAAAGAAATTATTAATACGAAACCAGGTTAAAGCAATTACCAAAGTTAATGCCATCGCAACAATGTTGTTAAACATGATTTTTCAGCTTTCAGCATATCTTTGTGAAAAAAATAAGTTGCACGAGTCTACTTTCTTCTGCCCATTTCACGGTCAACCTCACGTGCCATATCACGTTTCTTAATGCTTTGACGTTTGTCATATTGACGTTTGCCTTTTGCCAAGGCAATTTCAACTTTAGCCATCCCATCACGTAAATATAAGCTGATAGGAATTATCGTCATCCCTTTCAATCGGACGCCATCCCATAATGCTTTTATTTCCCTCTTATGCAATAGAAGCCGTCTGTCCCGTTCAGGTTCATGATTAAAGACACTGGCCTGGTCATATGGCGCAACATGTGCGCCTACCAACCACGCCTGACGTCCATTCGTACGTACATAAGCTTCAGATAGGGAAACCTGACGTGCTCGAATGGACTTGATCTCCGTGCCCCGCAGCTCAAGTCCCGCTTCAAAAGTGTCGAATAGTTCATATTCAAACTTTGCTTTTCTATTTCGTGAGATTATCTTAATATCATTCATTGGGTCTTATTTTAACACAGACTGGTTAATAAAATAACCATGCCTCTGCGAACTAATGAAATAGAGACCATCAATAAAAATGATTCGAGCATTGAAGCTCTGACACTAGGTATAATATGATACGTAACATTAAAAAGCGGATTCATGGAATAATATAACAAAATGGAAATTACTTTGGCTTTGGGTGGTGGCGGAATTCGTGGTGTGGCACACATTGGTGTTCTACGTGCTTTAGAATCAAATGGATTTAAAATACGAGCGATTGCTGGTACAAGCGCAGGTGGTTTGGTTGGGGCTGTATACGCTGCAGGTTTCAACACAACAAAGATTGAAGAAACGGTCAATGAGTTTGATCAAAATCGATCTTTTAGCCGTCGCATGAACGAACAACCCTCATTATTAGGATTGTCAAGTGTAGCAAACAAACTATCCAAATTGTTGGCTGATCGTACATTTGAAGATTTAGTTGTTCCTTTTGCTGCGACAGCCGTCAGCCTGCATTCAGGAAAGGAAATCATCCTCCGAAAAGGGAAAGTAATCGATGCTGTCCTGGCAACAATTGCTGTTCCTGGCTTATTTCCCAGTAAGGAAATCGGGGGAAGAGTTCTAATCGATGGTGGCGTTCTTGACCCAGTCCCAGTTCAGGTTGCACGTTGGATGCGTCCCGATTTGCCAGTTGTAGCAGTTATGCTTCATAAAGCACCGGAAGATTGGTCTGGTAAAGGCTCCACTCTTCCACTTCCTATCCCTGGTCCATCACAAATTGCCAATCGTCTGGAAAAATTGCGTCCTGTGCAAGCTTTTAAGATTTTCACGCAATCGATTGAGGTTGCTAGTACACGATTAACTGAATTATCAATGAAGGTTTATAAACCTGAGGTAATAATTTCTCCGCGAGTCGGTCATATCGGTCTCCTACAAAATATCAATACCGATGAATTGATCCAAGCTGGTATTAAGGCCACCGAGGAAACACTGACCAAGATCAAATCGGAAGCACACTGGATGAGGCGCATCCAGAGGAAAGTCAAGCATCGCGTTATACCGGAACCCCCTCCAGACATTTGGGAAAAAATGGGGGAATAAACAAATATGACAGATTTGAGAAAGTATGCCCAAGATACTAATAAACGACTTGTAATTGGTCTCCTGCTCCTTGTTTTTACGCTTGGGCTAAGTTTAATCTACTTCTTTTTCGGTCTTTATGCTGCCCTTTTAGGTCTATTCAGCCTTTTGGGGGTCCTGTTTTTAATTTTACTGATCTGGTTAATTCTGAGATTGATGGAAAGGTTAGCAAAATAATGAAGGAAGGCATTCAACCTGAAAAAATTGAGATTAATGACTGGTCCTTTCGTATCCAACAACCCTCATAACCTAATTAATAAAACAAATTACTATTACTTTTACACGGACATCTTGGAAACGAAAATGTGATGTGGACCCTCACAAATCCAATACCGGGTACTTATTATTTACTTGCACCGCGCGCACCTATTTAATTAGGAGTTGATCAATATAGCTGGCATGAAATCCAACCTCAGCGGCTGAAAATCAAGCTATACGAAGAGATAACAGATCAGCTCATCCGCTCCATTGAAGTTTGGCTGGAAGAACAAGAATTAAATTCGACCAATTGGATGTGCTGGGGCTCAGCCAGGGAGCAGTTTTAGCATATGCCTTTGCACTTCATCACCTGGAAAAAGTAAGGAAAATTGCTGCATTGTTTGGCTTCATCCCCCAATCCTGGCAACAGGAACTAAGTAATCGTGATCTCAAAGGAAAGCAGATTTTTATTGCTCATGGGAAACAGGATAAAATTGTGCCAATTTTCAAAGCACGCCAGGCAGCAACCTGGTTAACAGAACATGATGCTCAGGTGACACTCTGTGAAACCAGTGCCGGCCTTAAGATTGGTGTCAATTGTCTAAAAAGTTTTGGTGCGTTCTTCAGATCTCCAAACTAACGCCCGCTTATCAAGGCTATCACGCCTAAGAATATCCCCAAAGCTCCAAGGCCAATAATTATTAGACCCATTGGAACACCACCAATTCCCGTACTCTCAGTTACAGATGTGTAAGTAGGTATATCCAATGGTGGTGGCTCCGTAAAAGTCGGTAGGCGTGTAGCTTCTTGTGTAATTAGAAATTGAGCAGCCAGGGTTGGGTCAACAGTCTGTGTGATATTAGGTGTAGCTGTTGGTGGTGGTTCAACAATCGGCAAATTTCCACCGAACAGGGTTACCAGGTTGCCATACACCCACGCCTTTCCATCAGCAGCCCCCACATATTCAATCTGAATCCAGTCGCCATAACGACCGATTGCATTAGCCTCCTGGTCAATGAGAAGCACTCCCACCTTCTCAGTTAATGCGCTTGGACCTGCACGCACATTGATTTGCGTATCATTAGCAGTTAATGCATTCACTATGACATATGGGCCGCGGGGAGTGCTGGTTACAGTGGGTATATTCCCAGTCGGTTGTTGTGCAACTGGTCCTGCTTCAACAATATCATTAACATAAAAACCTGAAACTGCAATGATTAAGATGAAGAATACCATCGGTATGATCAACCGATATCTCATCGAAAACTCCATATAATCTACTTAATAAATTTTGCAAGAGGATTATAATCCATTGAGGTAGAATAGGAAAGTGAGACCATATTTAGAATTAACCTGCCCAGGAAGGTTATCAAATGACAGAAACTCGCATATACCATGGAGATCTAAATCCCAGTGATATTGCCCGAGATATTATCGCCCACTTCAATCGCGGCAGTTTCCATGTGCAGCAAATTGGTCGTGATCCAAAGATTGCTGTGCAAATCGCCACACATCAAATGAACCGCTCTGGAGGACAAACAGCACTCACCATTACAATCCACAAGGTTGAAGATGGTGTTTCAATACAGGTAGGCAATCAAGCCTGGCTGGGTGTAGCAGCCAGCTTGGGCATTACAGCACTTGGTGCTCTCCGCAACCCGTTATCGCTCCTGGGGCGGTTGGATGACCTGGCACAGGATATTGAATCCCTGCAACTTGAGGAAGATATCTGGGAAGTGATCAAACAATCTGCACATCAACATGGGGTGGGCAAAATGCTTTCAGATAGATTAAATCGGTACATATGCCCCTACTGCAACACAGCAAATCCCATGGGAGAAAGTCGCTGTATAGCCTGTGGCGCTCCTTTGGGTGAAATTCAACCGCAAACGTGCTGGAATTGTGGATTTGTTGTTAGCAATCTTGAACGTGAATGTCCAAACTGCCACGCAAAACTACCAGCTAACAAATAACCTGGCAATTAGATGGAGAAGAATTAGGCAGACGTTTTCAACATCCGAAAATTAGACCTCACGCCAATGACGATTATCATCATTAATGAAATAATCTGCGCCGCGCGGTCCCTGTGTTCCAGACTCATATATCGGTAAATTCCTCAGGTTCTGTGTTTTCCATGCATCTATGATGTTCTCTGTTAACCGCCAAGCCTCTTCAACCTCATCACTACGCGTAAACAATGTAGCATCCCCCATTAAACAATCCATCAACAATCGCTCATATGCTTCCGGTGGATCACTACCAAATGCATCTGCATAATTGAATCGCATTTCAACCGGCTCTACTCGCATGACATTGCCTGGGACTTTTGCACCTAAAAATAACGTGATCCCCTCGTCAGGCTGAATGCGAATAACCAACACATTTGGTGCTTCTATAGAAAGATCACGCTGCCCAAATAACGATAGTGGAATTTGAGTAAATTGAATCGCAATCTCGGTCGCCCGTCTGGATAATCGTTTTCCCGTACGAAGATAAAATGGCACGCCTGCCCATCGCCAATTATTGACAAATAACCTTGCAACCATATAAGTTTCAGTGATGGAATCAGAAGCCACATCAGGTTCATCTCGATAGCTGAGAACTCTTTTCCCATTGATCGTTCCCGAAACGTATTGCGCTCGAAAAGTGTTCTCCAATGCTTTATCACCCGAGATGTCACTGATCGATTTCAGCACCTTGACCTTTTCATCTCGCACTGTTTTGTCATTGAACACAGCAGGAGCTTCCATCGCAGTCAGCGTTAAGAGTTGAATGAGGTGATTTTGGAAGACATCCCTTACCGCCCCTGCATTGTCATAATACCCCGCCCGAGTACCAACACCATCCGTTTCTGCCATGGTGATCTGGATATGGTCAATATATTTCCGATTCCACAGCGGTTCGAAAATGCCATTCCCAAAGCGAAATGCCAGGATGTTTTGTACTGTTTCTTTACCAAGATAATGATCCATTCGATAAATTTGATCTTCCAAAAAAACTGCATGGAGTTTCTCGTCAAGTGATTGTGCAGTTTTCAGATCACGCCCAAAGGGTTTTTCTACCACGATACGGCGCCAGGCTTTTTCACAAGATTCTAATTTCGATTGGCCGATTTTTTCAACAATAGTAGCATACCAAGAAGGTGGTGTTGATAAATAGAACAATATATTCTTTACACCCAGCCGGTTCAAAACTTCTGCAAGCCGGTCATAACCCTCTGAATTTTGAAATGTTGATTCGACATAATATCCGTTATCCAGCAGAGCTGTCAATATTTTTTCATCGATGGGCTTTGTCCTGCTATAATCCATCACTCCTTGCCTTAAGACGTCACGCATTTTCTCATCAGTCCAGCGCCGCCTGGCAAAACCGACAATATAAAAAGGCTTCGGAAGACGATTATATTTTGCATTTTCATAAAGTGCCGTCATCAGCTTTCTTCTGGCGAGATCCCCAGTTACACCGAAAATGACGATGACAGCGCCTTCTGAACAAGGATTAGATTTCACTTCATTTTTTAGCATCGTTTCTCCAGCCATGTTTTTTTCGTCCAAGTACGAATAAATTTAATTTTACCTGAAATATCCATCTGTTTTCAGAGCACTGATTATTTCATTCTTCCAGATCAGCCTGAATAATTGGAAGAGAATATATACACTGCAATAAATGAACACCCAATCTCATATGAACATTTTTCTTAAAAATACCCATACCAAAATGTTGAGGTTCATAACTATTACCCTTCGGGGTAAAATTTTTAACTATAATAAATTTATTTGGAGGTTTTATTGTGATTAAAATCATTGCGGACACAACTTGTGGTTTACCGTTGGAAGAACTTGAAACATTGGGGGTTGATGTCATCCCTCAAATTATTATTTTCGATAGAAAATCATATCGAGATGATCATGAGATTGACACACTGACATTTCTGGAAAATCTGAAACAATCCAAAATACTCCCTAAAACAGCGGCACCACCACCAGCACTCTACGAACCCCTCTACAAGACATATGCAAAAGGAGGTTATAGCATCGTTATCCCAACACCATCAACTGAACTCAGTGGGACGTTTCGGTCAGCAGAGGTGGCTGCTGAAATGGTTCCTGAGGCAGATGTTCATATTTTGGATACTCGCACGATTGCAGGCGGTTTGGGCACACTTGTTAAGCAAGCAAAAGCTTGGGTAGATGAAGGCAAAACTGCAGAAACGATTATCCATGATTTGAAAGTTTTAGCTGAAAGAGAAGTTGTTTTCTTCTTAGTAGACACACTGGAATATCTGTATAAAGGTGGAAGAATAGGCAACGCCTCCTACCTTATCGGCAGTGTACTTCAAATGAAACCAATCCTTGGAATAGATAATGGTAAAGTGACTGCAATTGAGAAACAGCGCACTTCTCGCAAGGCACTCAACCGGTTGAAAGAATTAGTATATGAGCAATGTCCAAAAGGCAAGAGTTCCCACATCACAGTCAGTCATTGTGGTGGTCAGAAACGAGCAGAACTACTTGCCCGCGAATTTGAACAGGCTTTGAATATTCAATCCATACCGGTTTATGAAGTTCCACCTGCAATCGTTGTTCATGGTGGGCCCGGGATCATATCTGTCAGTTTTTTTAAAGAGAAATAAGAGATAAACCCATCATCTGAGTATCTCACAGGTCTATTTGTTTTCAGAAAGCTTCTGTTAATATTGCTGCAAGGTTCCTATCATCTAAAATGACCGGGTTTTTTTGCATGCTCGAAGAGACTTTCGATTTTGCAATGATTTGATCAAAGTCGGATTTTTCAACACCAATTCCATGCAATCCTGGAATGCCAAGGTCTTCAGCTAATCGAACTATCCACCTTACACCCTCTTCAATCGTCGCATCAGGATTGCCCGTCAACAATGAGGATATTTCCTGATAGCGATTCCTGATTTCTCCACCATCTTTTATTTGTGCCAGTACTCGTACATTGTATTTCATCACATAAGGCAGTAAACTGGCTCAAATCGCACCATGCGGGGCATTGAACATACCACCGATTTTGTTCTGCAAATCCATGTTCGCCCAAGCCTGAGTTAACGAGTGCGAAACCCCCAAACAGGCTTGTCATAGCCATGTCTTCTCTGGCTTCTTTGTTCAATCCATCTTTAAAGGCGAGATATAAAGATCGTGCTCCCCGCTTGATCCCCTCTTTTGCAATAATATCAGTCAATGGGGTTGCCCGATTGGAAACATAAGCTTCCAGCACCTGTGTTAAAGCATCCATTCCAGTGGTCGCAGTTACAGCTGACGGCAAAGAATAAGTCAATTCGGGATCAATTATTGCCACCATTGGGATCATCTTAGGACTGCGCATGCTAACTTTGACATGGTGGTGAAGTGATGTTATGACAGCATTCTTCGTCACCTCAGTCCCAGTTCCAGCAGTTGTTGGAAGGGCTATCATCGGGGCTGCGGTGTTGCTGATCTTCCTTCCCTCACCAATGACATCCAGGTAGTCCATGATGTCACCAGAATTCGTCATCAGTGCAGCGATTGCCTTTGCTGCATCCAACACGGAACCACCCCAATATCCGATCACAAAATCACAATTTGCTCCTCTCGACTTAGCAATCCCTGCTTATATCTTGGGGATATCTGGTTCATTTTTCACACGGAATATCTCAACATCAATGCCAGATTCATCCAGACATTGCTGTAACACATCCATTGAAACAGACCCACTACCACAAACGACCAATGCATGCTTTCCCATGGCAGGTGCAATCTCTGCCACTTTACTCAAGGCACCAGTACCAAAAATGATCCTGCTTGGCGCTAAAAATTCAAATTGCATCTTTAGTCCCACCAGCTTTCTTCTGGAAAGTTATTATGATAAATTTTCTTTGTTCTTGGGACAGCAATCATATCTGCAACTGTTTCTTTCCAAGCTTGATAATGTGCAGTCTCTTTATGTTTGACTGTATCTTCCTGGGAACGGTATACTTCATTTAACATGATTTGACAGGGATCATCCGTATTCTGAAGCACATCAAATCTGGCGATTCCTGGTTCCTTAAGGCTGTTCTTTGCATTCTCTTTTGTCGCAGTCAAAAACGACTCAAGGTGCTCCGGTTTGACCACAACAAATACACTGACAATGAATATAATATATGGTGTTCTTTTCTAATCTAGGAATCCCAGCAAACTTTCACTCAGATTTAGTATACTATGTTTCTTAATCAGGCAAATCTCGTCCATGAAAACAACACAATCTTCTGTTACTACACCTCAATGCATATACCAGGATGATGATTTATTACTCATCAACAAACCATCGGGATTATTAAGTATCCCTGACGGATATGATTCATCACTTCCACATCTTAAAATAGTCCTTGAACCTGTTTACGGAAAATTATGGGTAGTTCACCGGTTGGATAAGGAGACCAGCGGGATCATGCTTCTTGCGAGAAATGCAGGTGCTCATCGCAGCTTGAATGCGAGTTTTCGAGAAAGAAAAATTAAAAAGACATACCACAGCCTGGTAACCCCCGTCCCCAATTGGCGAGAAATGCACATCAAGCAGCCCCTCAGACCCGATGCAGACCGAAAACACCGCACAAGAGTTGATGATGAAAAAGGGAAAAAGGCTGAAACTATTTTTAAGGTTATGAAGTGTTCCGCCCTTGGTGCCTTATTGGAAATCCAAATTCTAACGGGAATTACACACCAAATAAGAGCTCACTTGAGATCTTTAGATTTAATCCATTTAGGAGAATCCCTGTACAATGCAGGCATACCCTCACCACCGATTTCTGTCCAGCGATTGATGCTGCACGCGCGTTTTCTTGGATTCGATCATCCCTCGGATGGGAATTGGATGAGTTTTACAGCACCATACCCCGATGATTTTCGAGCTGCATATACAGAGCTATTGATTACCACAACTCGGGATGTATTGATTTAATTGAACAAATGCCTTGAGACCCAACGATGATATGATCAAGAATAGGCAACTCCAGCATCTCACCGGCCTCGATCAACATGCGAGTTAATTGGATATCTTCTGGGCTTGGAGAAGGATCGCCACTGGGATGGTTGTGAACGATGATCAGGGCTGCTGCATTAAGACGAATTCCAGATTTAAATATTTCTGCTGGACGAACAGAAGAAGAATTTAGTGATCCACGATAAAGCTTCTCTGTATTGAAATAGCGATTGCGGCTATCTAATAACAACACCCACAATTCCTCCTGCTCAAACCCTGCCATTTCATATTGCACTTGATCAGCCACATCCTGAGGACTGGTAATCATGACATGATCTTCAGGCTTGTGTTGTGCTATTCGATTTCCCACCTCAATAGCAGCCTTGATTTGCGCCGCCTTCGCTGGTCCCACACCCTCCACCTGACATAATTGATGAAAATTTGCCTTTTTTAAGCCAGCCAATCCCTTAAATAACGTCAATAATCGTTGGCCTATTTGTATAGCGCTTGATCCTTTCTTACCCACTCGCAGCAAAATCGCAATTAACTCAGCATTGGTTAATACCTCTGCTCCAAGCTCTTCCAAACGCTCTCTAGGCCGCTGCGATTGTTCTATATCCTTGATTCGGTAACCCAACTTGAGATCTATCACCCAGCATCCTCCTGATAAATTAGATCCAATACGTTCATTAATCCTGTTCTTATATTATCTATCTTATCTTGGTAAAAATTGGTCAAAAGAATCATCTTACGATTAGCTCCATGATATAATATCATCAATCTCATGTTGAGAATGGAAGAAAAATGGAATTCATTATTACAGAACTAAAACATTGCGATTTGGTCGAGATTCATGGCCGAATTGACAGTTACACAGCCCCAAGAATTAAAGAAGCTATAAATGCATTAGTTTCAGATGGTCACTGCAACCTCGTAATCGACTTTACAAAGGTGACATTCATTTCAAGTTCAGGAATCCTGGCTCTTGTCAATGCTCAAAAAAAGTGCATGCTAAATAATTCGGGGCGAATCATCATATCATCAATTCCAAAACTTGTTTATTCGGGATTCGAGCTTGCTGGATTTGACCAACTCTTTGAATTTTATGATGATGCAGCCACTGCTGTCGGGAGTTTCTAATGATTGAGCAGGTGAAGAGTAGAACCTTCCCTGGAAATTATAAAAGCCTGGAAAGAATTAGTGAATTTATTATCCAGGAAGCACAAAATATTGAGTTTTCTCCATCTGAGGTTTATGCCATCCAAACAGCAGTTGATGAAGCATGTGCAAACATCATCGATCATGCCTACGGGGGGGAAAACCTTGGACAAATTGAAATACAGGTTCAAAAGTTCAAAGAGGGCATAAAGATCACGCTTCAAGATAATGGTGATCCCTTTAACCCTGATGATATCCCATCACCTGATATCTCTTCCCCACTTGAAATCAGAAAGGAACGCGGTTTGGGTATTTTCTTCATGCAGAAATTAATGGATGAAGTCATCTTTTCATTTTCACAATCGGGTACAAATAAGTTGAAACTGATAAAATACAGAGGGGATTGAATGTGTCTGTGAAGAGAGCAGGTCAAAACAACCCAATCCTAACACCCAAACAAATCATTGAATTTGGTCATGAGTTAGCTTTACTCAGCACTTACGAGACACAACGAGATACGATATTAAATTTCCTTCAAAGCAATTTTGAAAGTACTGCATACATTTGGTTAAAATCAGTTCCCAAGTTTTCAATACAAAACAACCAACAAATTGAATTACCCTTTGACCTTGATGATGAAAAGATTGAAAGTAATGCAGGTCAGTTAGGATATCATCTTATCGAGAAAAATCACCAGTTTTGGTTTCTTTCTCAATTAATCCACAACGGAATTATCTTCGGAAAGCTTATTTTAAAACGAGACAATCCTTTTGATAATCAAGCGGTGGAAAATCTCAACCACATCAGCCAAATCACCGCGATGGAAATCTATGCCACACTTCAAGCACAATTAACCGAATGGCGACAAAAGCAACTTAAGTTGGTTCGCAATGTCACTGAACAAATTTCCCTGATTACTGATTTGGATCTTCTCACCAAGCAAATTACGAAACTTATCCAACAAACCTTCAATTACAGCTATGTTGCGGTGTTTCTTATTGATAAGGGATGTGAAAGACTTCAATTCATGGCCAGTGCGCTTGCTGATGAAAAGAAACCATCCGAAGCTAAACGCCCAAATTTTGAGCATGAGTCGCATCCTGGCTTTGCCCTCGGAGAGCATATGATCGGTCATGTTGCCAAGACAGGCAAAGAATTAATTGCGAATAATGTCCTAAAAGAACCACGTTACAAAATAGTAGACTCACTGGCTGAAACACAATCTGAAGCCGTTATCCCCCTAAAATTCACTTCTCGAATTCTTGGCGTTTTTGATGTCCAATCTGATGAAACCAATGCATTTGGCGAAAACGATTTACTCGTGCTTAGAGCCCTTGCGGACAATATCTCCATAGCAATTGAAAGGACAAGGCTATACCAGGGAGTTAAAGATCAAGCTGATCAACTCGCAGCAGTATACGATGTTAGTCGTGCTATTACATCCATACTCAACAATGATGAACTTCTTCAGAGAATTGTGAATTTGATCCATGAGCGGTTTGAATTTCCTTTTGTTCACCTATTTGTCATAGATCATGTCCAAAACAAGATCACTTACAAAGCGGGTAGTGGTCATAGAGCAATGGGATATGCTAAGGCGGGTGTTTCATTTGATGTCACGGCGGAAAAAGGGATCCTGCCCTGGGTTGTTCGGCATAGTGAAACAATGCTGATTAATGATATCGAAGCAGAACCATTATTCATCAAATCGTATGAATCTCAACAAACCACTGGCTCAGAGATGGCCATTCCGCTTAATTTTGGCGGAGAAATTTTGGGTGTCCTTGATATTCAAAGTGATCAGAAAGATGCCTTTACATACGAAGCTCAGCAACTTATGGAAACGCTATCTGATAATATCGCCATAGCTTTACGAAACGCCGGTCTTTATCGATCTGAAAATTGGCGTCGTAAAGTAGCTGAAAGTTTACGTGATGTTGCAGGATTATTATCAGATAATACGGCATTATCTGACATTCTGAATGTGATTCTAATTCGGCTGCGTCAGAATTTGCCATGTGATAGTGCTGTTTTCTGGCTCTTTGACCCCAATCTCACAGGAGAAACCCTTCCTGATTCACAGGAACTTCATTTGGCTGCTTATCAGACCGCAGAGGATCTATCAACGCAGAGTCTGGAAGAGCTAACTTACTCCCCGGATCCCTGGGTAAAAAAGGCAATAAATCAAACTTCACCTACAATTCGTCAACATGATGATGTGATCGGACCGATTGCAAATAAGTACCATTTGCCACAAAACTATTCCGCTATCGCCGCACCACTTCGTACAGGAGAAGAGATTCTGGGGATACTAATGCTGATGCACCGCACCCCTGGTCGTTATGGACAGGAATCTCAGAAAATCACCTCCGCATTTGCCAGCTACGCTGCGATCGCAATCAAAAACACCCGGCTCTATACAACATCTCAGGAGCAAGCCTGGATAGCAACAATCCTTTTGCAGGTTGCCACTGCGACTCAATCCCTAACCAAACTGGATGAGTTAGTGACAACCATTGTCCGATTAACACCGATGGTTGTGGGTGTGAAAGGTTGTGCCCTATTCCTGCGGGAACCTGAGAGAGACGTGTTTTCCTTGAATGCTTTCTATGGGATCGGTAACTCTTCTGAAGGGCTAAACCTGGATCGACCTATTTTATTAACAACCTCACCAATTTTAGAAAAGTTGCTAATTACTCAAGAACCACAGCGTGTGATTGATCCAAAAGTGGATTTTGATCTGCCAGACTCGTTTACTGACCAAATGTCACAGGATTCACTCATGCTGCTACCATTAATTGTCAGGGATGAGATTTTAGGAGCATTCATGTTAGCCTGTGAACCAGGGTCGCATCTATTCGATGATTCCTCGGTCATTATTAATGAAGAGCAGTATCAGATCATTCAGGGGATCATTCAGCAAACTGCCATAGCTATTGAAAACATTCGGTTGCTTGAAGCGAAACAGGAAGAAGCTTATATTTCGACTGTGTTGCTTCAAGCGGCGCAAGCTGCTGTAAGCAGTTCGGATTTAAGAGACACCCTTGAATCAATTGTCCATATCATGCCCATCCTTGTTGGGATAGATGCCAGTGTGATTTACATTTGGAATCAGGAGGAGAATTGCTTCCATATATCACATGCAGTCATTTCGGGAACGAAAGATGAAACTGAAATTATGGATCTGGATTACTCTCCGGGTGACTTCCCAATGCTGGACTCTGTTTTTCAAAACAATCACCCGGTTGTTTTTCCCTTTATCGATAATCCATTACCCCCTGAAGATTGGGATTTAGCACTTCCAGATGAAGAACAGACTGACCCAACACCAGTCTTGCAGAGTCGTTATCCGCTGCTGATGGGTTTCCCATTGTCTATGAAAGATGATAAGTTCGGTGTGCTTTTAGCCCTGGATAAAAGTTTTTCTGCAAACCGAGAACGCCGGTTTGAATTGCTTTGGGGTATCGCACAACAAGCATCGCTTGCTATCCAAAACGATATTATCAAAAATGAAATGATCGAACGTCAGCATCTTGAGCGTGAATTCCAGCTGGCCAGAGAGATCCAGCAGACTTTCCTACCGAATCAAAAACCTGAAATTCCAGGCTGGGAAATGGATGTGCGCTGGGAAACCGCTCGTTTGGTTGGTGGAGACTTCTATGACTACTTCTTACTCCCAGACGGCAGGCTAGCCTTTTTAATCGCTGATGTTTCGGATAAAGGCCTGGCGGCTGCGCTTTACATGACGGTTACACGAACACTGATACGTGCAGCCGCTCAAGAGTCAACATCACCATCAGAGACACTTGAGCGTGTAAACGATCTCCTGTTGGTTAATTCTCAAAACGGTTTGTTTGTTACCACATTCTATGGTATTTTGTCGATGGAAGATGGTACTCTCAAGTATACGATTGCTGGTCATAATCCACCTTTTCTTATCAAATATCAAGAAAACGAAGTTATAACCTTCTCTAAAGGAGGGATTGCTCTTGGTGCTCTACCAGATATCAAATTGCAGCAAAACCAGGTCACCCTTGATCCAGGAGATTGTTTGATTCTCTATACAGATGGGGTTACTGAAGCTTTCAACTTCGAGGATCAAATGTATGGTGAAAAACGTTTGCGTCAACTACTGCAGAAAACAGTTGGCGAGAGAGCAAAGGTCGTTTTAGAGAACTTAGAAACAGATCTCAATGGCTTTCGTGGTAGTGCACCGCTAAGTGATGATACGACCATGCTTGCAATAAGCAGGTCAAAGTCACTTACAAACGAACACAGGGACACGAGTACGCCGTAAGACAGCATCCAAAGTACTGCCAAATAAGATTTCCAAAACCGGTGGCAGACCATACCCCCCCATCAAAATCAGATCAACAGATAATTCGTTGGCAACCTGCAGGATAACATCGCTTGTACTCCCTGGGTATTGGTAAAACTGGATCTTGCTATAATATTCGCCTACAACCTCTTCAGCATCCCTTAAAAGTCGTTGTCCTTTTTTCTCATCATCCTCTACAGCAAGAACAGATATCTTTCGACCATGCTTTCTGGCAAGATAACTTGCGACAAATAAGGCTTCCTTGCCCTTTGGACTGCCATCATAAGCCAAGAGGATGTGGTTCATTGTACAGATCTGATCCTTCACAACCAAAACTGGACGAGAACTCTGTCGCAGGATCATGCGCATACCAGAAGACAGTCGAGAAAAGAAATTTGATGATGGCGGATAAGACAATTTTAAAATGACAAGATCATTAACCTTTGCACGTTCACAAATAGTCTCCGCGACATGACCCTCACTAAATACTAAATTTCCACCAATGGCAGCTTGATCCAGGCGTTCTCTAAATGCTTCTGTTATATCATTTTCATTAATGGTTTTTGCATACGATTGATCATTGACAATCAATCCCCGAATATCAGCTTTTTCAAGTTGAGCAATGATGATTGCTTGTTCCAATGCTATCCAACTTTTCGATTGACCACTCATCGCAACAAGAATATCAGAAAACAACTCTTGAATACCATTCTCTTTTTGTAAACGCCATTCACCAGGTGAAGAAAAATCCTCCAATGGTTTGGGGAGCAAAACCGTCATTAAAAACCTGCCGATCCTATCCAGCATCCTTAGAATGCTTTTCCCTCTGCGATTCACAAAATCTGTGGCAGCTTTCTCTGGACGAACAGACCACCCAAGCTCCTTTTCCATATATGATTGATGATCCAGAAGCCATATATAGAGATCCGTTTCAGTTCGTTCTGGGAACTCTTGCAAGATCTCCTGTTCACGGATGATATCAATAATTGGGCTATAAACCAGGTCAAACCAATGCCGGGTGGCCTCTTGCATTGGTATCTCTCTCTGTTGTTCATTTCCCATGTAATGACGATGCACGCGAATATGCTCTTTAAGGGTCTCGTATTGTCCTGGAAAAGTTAGAAGTAGATTTGCGTCTGGTACCACTTTATCAAATTGGGTTTTTTCAAGAAAATCAACGTATTCTTGTTTTAAGATAATATCATCAGGCGTATCATCAGGGGATAATGGAACACGTGTTTGGATTTCAGTGACATGTGCCTCAATTTTATCAATTTCCATTTGCCGGGCTACCGAGACTCGATGATTGCCGTCAAGTACAAAATAGCTATCTCCAATTTTATAAGCATGAATAGGCGGCAAACCTGGGCTTCCAGGAGAAGTCATCATTGACTTGACACGAGCCCATCGCTCCATATCATCATCACGTAATGGAAGGAAATTCTTATCAAAATCTTGATATCGATTTACACTTCCCACAATGGCATTGATTGGTATCTCTTTTAACCCTTTTGAGGAAGAGCCTGAAGTATGTAAATTCTTGGTAATTTCATCATAATGCAGTAATTCTTCACTCTTTCCAGTTAAAGAAGCCCAAAGATGCTGAAGTCTTGCCTTAGAACGTTCCCGCTTGAAATCATCAAGAGCCATTTTATATTCTATTGAACTTATATGGTCAGACATTTTATCTCCAAACGATCGGATCAAACCATTTTCTATAGCCTGTCCTATTCTTTCTTTCCAGCATAATAATTGACACCCTATTATTAAATGGCACGAAAAGTCAGCACATACTAAAATTTCAACAATCTACATCTCACAATCAAAACAAATATATGAATATCAGATCATTATTAAGTGTACTTTAACAGTAGATTATTATTTCGATAGACCTCTAAATGTAAACATTGACTTGCACAAGAATTTTGGAAAATCTAAATCAACATTCATGCTATAATTTCCAAGGGTTGCTCGTCTTCAACTCGTATTGATAATAAAATCATTATATACTTATCTCAAATTAACAGTTTAGATTCAAATGTCAATTAAACCCAATCAACGCCATCCAGGTTTCATTCCATCACTTGATTATTTGGTTTTTGGGCACTTAACTTCTGATCTAACTGATACGGGTTCACGTCTGGGCGGTACTGCCGCATTTTCTGGATTAACAGCACATGCCCTGGGATTAAAATCCGGGATCATTACAGCTTTTAGGGAAGGATTGGACATATCATCGATTAAGGGGCTGTGGATTAAGAACAAGACCAGCAATGAGACGACCACTTTTAAGAATATTTCAAATGGCAGCGAAAGGTCTCAATACCTTTACTGTGTTGCTGAGAATATCATAAAGGAGGATGTCCCCAAGCTTACCCAACCTCCAAAAATAATCCATCTTGGTCCTGTTGCTGATGAAGTCGACCCAGAGATCATGACATGTTTTCCAAACAGCTTAAAATGCCTCACACCTCAAGGTTGGTTCCGCGCGATCAATAAGCATAAACAAGTCATTTTCCAGGAATGGCAACATTTTGATCAATGTCTGGAGAAAGCAGATGTCGCTGTAATAAGTTTGGACGACGTTCAAAAAGATGAGGACAAAATTGCTATCATGTCAGGTTTAATACCTGTTTTCGTTGTGACTGAAAATTACAAAGGTGCCCGGGTCTATTGGCATAATGATGTCCGGTTCTTTAGTGCACCTGAGGTAAAATATCTGGACGACACAGGTGCTGGTGACATTTTCGCTACTGCTTTTTTTTATCGTTACCTTTTCACTAAGAACCCCTGGGAGGCATGTCGTTTTGCTGTCTTGCTCGCTTCATGGTCCGTCACACGGGCATATATGAATAGCATACCAACACCTGAGGAAATTAAACAAGCAAAAATGGAATTGTTGACCTGATAAGGGATCAAAGCATGGGATTGGGAAAAATCTACACTATCGTGAATCAAAAAGGCGGTGTTGGTAAAACAACCACTGCTATCAATCTTGGTGCTTATCTGGGATATTTTGGTCAAAAAGTCCTTATCGTTGATATTGACCCACAGGCAAACGCTACTTCATGTTTAGGTATTGATAAAAATGAGGTTGATGGCGGCACCTATGATGTCATTATTGGTAGACAGCCCATCCTAACTCAAATCCTTCACAATCCTCGATTTAAATTATCCTTACTTCCTTCATCCCCTGCACTGGCTGGTGCAGAAATTGAACTAATTGATTTACACAATCGCGAGAGACGTCTATCGAAAGTTCTTGAGTCAATCAAATCACGATATGATTACTTGCTGATCGATTGCCCGCCATCTCTGGGATTATTAACCTTAAATGGCCTGGTAGCGGCGGAAAGCGGCCTTCTCATTCCCATTCAATGCGAATACCTTGCTCTGGAAGGTCTCGGCCAATTAGTAAACACCGTTAATCGAGTTAGAAATCAATTATTTAAGAAATTAGAAATTCACGGGGTGATACTTACGATGTATGATTTCCGAACAAACCTTGCAGCAGATGTTGCCCGGGAAGTACAGAATTTCTTTGGTAAACAAGTCTTCAACAGCGTGATCCCCCGTTCTATCCGACTGGCTGAAGCACCCTCATATGGCATGCCTATCTCGATATTCTCACCAGATTCAACTGGTGGGCGCGCCTATGCAGCTTTAGCCAAAGAGCTGCTATTTCGAGATAAGGTGCAGGCTACATTTATTAAGGAGGCTAACTAATGGCACGGAGACCTGGTTTAGGAAAAGGATTAGATGCACTAATTCCAAGGAATGAGGATCAGGAAGAATTCAGTACTTTGTCACCTTCTTCTCAGGTCATCATACAAGTTCCTTTTGACTTAATTCAACCCAATCCACAACAACCCCGAATATCTTTGGATATGAACGCTTTGCAAGAGTTAGCAGCTTCAATAAGAGAACATGGTGTTCTGCAGCCACTCATTGTGTCTGAAAATCCCGATGTGGACCAATATACTTTGATTGCAGGTGAAAGACGCTGGCGGGCTGCTGAAATGGCTGGATTATCGATGGTTCCGGTGATTATCAGGTCAGTAACCGAACAGGAGCAGCTTGAACTTGCTCTAATTGAAAACCTCCAACGCTCCAATCTGAATCCTCTTGAGAAAGCACAGGCATACAATCATCTCGTAGAGAACTTTTCAATGACGCATGAACAAATTGCTGAAAGGGTTGGAAAAAGCCGTGCAAGTGTCACAAATACCATTCGACTGCTTAACCTACCGGACCAGGCCCAAAGGGCCTTGCGAGAAGGAATAATTAGCGAAGGTCATGCACGTGCAATATTAGGGCTTCCTAATCACCAGGCACAGCGAGCAGCTCTCAGCACTATCTTAAATTTAGGTCTGAACGTTCGCCAAACGGAAGCATTAGTTAAGAAAATGAGTGGTAAAAAACCCCCTCCAATAATTCGAACCAAACCACAACCAGAAGTAAGTGCTGTTGAAGAGGAACTGCGAAAGTTTTTCGGGACAAAAGTTAATTTAAATCGTGGGAAAAAAGGCGGCAACCTTGTTATTTACTATTATTCTGATGAGGAATTAAACGCCATTCTTGACAAAATCCTCCCCGATTAACCACATGTTAGTTCTATATAACGCGAGCATATATGCACAAAAGCAGCCAAAAGCAACTGCCATTGCTATTGATCATGGGCGTTTCGTTGCCCTGGGTTCTGATGCAGATATATTGAGCGGATTCTCCCATGCAACCTTTAAAGTTGACTTGCAGGGCAAAACAATCTTGCCAGGCTTAACTGATTCCCATGTTCACTTGCACCATCTGGCGGATAGCATGACCAATGTTGATTGTGAAACGGAAACACGGGAGGAGTGCCTTGAGCGTGTCCAACAAGCTGCTGATCAAACCCCAATAGGTTCCTGGATCCGGGGTCATGGTTGGAATCAAAATCGCTGGGTATCAGGTTATGGAAATAAACTTATGCTGGATGATGTTTGCAATGGCCGGCCTGCTTTCCTGACCGCAAAATCACTTCACGCAGCCTGGGTAAACAGCCAGGCTCTCAAACTAGCTGATATCCACCTTAAAACACCTGATCCACCAGGTGGAATCATCCAACGAGATGATAATGATCAACCGACAGGTATTTTATTTGAGAACAATGCAATGGATCTGGTTAAATCCATCATCCCCAAACCCACTCGTTCAGAAGTAAAATCGAGATTTCAGTCCTTATTTTCAAAGCTTTGGGAATTGGGAATTGTGAGTGTTCATGATTTCGATGGGTTATCATGCTGGGATACTCTCCAGGAGAGTTATCAAAATAACAGGATGCATCTTAGGGTCCGAAAAAGCATTCCCTTCAAACATTTGGAAACCTTCATTCAAGCCGGTTTACGGACCGGTTCTGGTGATGACATGTTGAATGTCGGTTGTGTAAAACTCTTCGCGGATGGCGCATTAGGTCCACAAACGGCAGCTTTAAAAAATCCGTATGAAGGCACAGATAATTACGGTACTTTGTTATTAACAGAAAAAGAGATTGTTGAAGTTGGTGAATACGCAACTAGAAATGGAATTGCTTTAGCGGTACATGCCATAGGGGATCACGCCAACCATATTGTTTTGAATGCATTTGAAAAACTCAGGATATTTGAGCATGCTCATCACCTCCCTCACTTCCATCACAGGATTGAACATGTTCAGATCATTGATCCAAGAGATCTTCCTCGTTTATCCAAACTGGATATCACTGCATCCGTTCAACCCATCCATGCCCCATCAGATATGAAAGTTACAGAAAGGTACCTGGGTAATAGAGCAAGAAATGTTTACACATTCAAAACATTGCTAGAAAACAATATTTGTTGTATTTTTGGATCTGATGCACCGGTCGAGTCAGTCAATCCTTTTCATGGGATTCATGCTGCTGTCACACGGCGGCGCATGGATGGTTCACCAGGAATAAATGGCTGGCATCCAGAACAACGTCTTTCTTTATGTGAGGCGATAGAAGGCTTCACTTCCGAGCCTGCCAAACTCATAAACAGAGGGGGGCATTTAGGCAGGATCGCCGAAGGTTACCAAGCTGATTTTCTCATTCTCGAAGAAAACCCGTTGACATGCGATCCTCAGCAACTGTTTAAAATCAGACCAGCTGCTACTTTTTTGGACGGTGAATGCGTTTTTCAATCATCGTCGCTGCCTATGAACTTGATGCCCTTATCAAGATTCTAACTACCTCGATCTTGTGCCATGACATGGTCATTTTCATAAGATTGCAGCTTAGGTATATTCTAAGGGATAAGCTATAATACTACTATATGTAAATGAAACTTCATTTCAACAAGTTGGTAAAATGATGAAACAAGAAATTGCTGACATTCCGCAAAGACTTCAGAAATTAAGACTAAATACAAAACGTGATATCCATGAATGTGCATCTCTGTTAGATATTTCTTTTGAGCAGTATCAAAAATATGAAAGTGGAGAAGCGCTGCCATCTCTTCCAGATATCGAATTATTATCGGTATTATTTGGTGTACCCATCGAATCATTCTACCTGGAAGAAATGGGAGAAATCTCATATTATTCTGTTTTGAATGAGGAAACAAAATCCAAATACAAACAACTACGAAATAAGGTGATCCAGTCACAACTCCATATTGAACAAGAAAATAAAGGGACAACTTTTGAGGAGCTTACAAACTTAACAGATATTCCAATCGAAATCCTCCATCAGTATTCAAGGGGTGACACACCAATTTCATTGAAACACCTTTTCCTTATTTCTGATGCGTTGGAGCGACCAATCTCAATCTTTTTTAACCAAGAATTAAGAGGAAAAAAACTGCCGAATATTGAGCCAGATCAACCTCAACAACAACTTGAAAATGAAATAGACAAAGATAAAGCTGACCAGAATCCAGAGAATCCATTCGATCCTCTTACACAAGCGCTAAGAGAAATACCGGTTGAGGAACAAGCCGAAATCGCAAAGATCATCCTTGGCAAACTAAAAAAAACAATGAACGGGTTATAAGCCCGTTCATTTTCGTGCCCAGAGACATATCACTGACATCCCTTATTCAAAGGTACATGATGGCAGCCCAAAATACCGGATCCAATCTAAAAAGTACCATCATTCAAGCAACCAAAAACAATTATGATCAGTTAGCAGACTTCTTCAATCAATACCATTATATTCATCGCCATTTGGATTGGTTCACCACCTTAGATTGGTTAGGGGATCAACCTTTCTTATATGAAAGTGTCAATGACCAAATTGAAGCAGTAATTTGTACCGTACCTGAAAATTATGACATTGCCTGGATACGCGCTTTTGGTGTCCGAGAAAAAAAACACCTGAAAGCACATTGGAAAAAATTACTTGCGGAGGCTACCCAGAAACTCAGAGGTTCAG
>CAYTXE010000018.1:2462-28719 GCA_964441045.1 uncultured Candidatus Brevefilum sp. | reverse complement strand
CAATTTCTGCGCCCATCCTCCGGTCCTGACCGCGTGTAATGGTGGGTTTTTTGTGCATGATCTCGATGGAGTTGCGGTGCGCCAACACATCAGTCACCCTGGCATGAATTCCAATGACCCGATCGATTTGCGTATCCAACATCACCAATAATTTATCTATTCCACCACCTAAATTTGATACTTTGATGCGCCAGGATTGCTGATCATTAACTTGAAATGGTGCATCAACCATCAATATACCGTGATTTAACTTTAGAACGCCAAGAACAACGCCTGGATATTTCTTCTCAATATAAACGTTCCTGGCGATTTCCTCCAAATCAACTCCCTATCAGCCTATGACAGTTCAATAAATAGTCAAACAACTCCTGGTAATTATACACATAACCCCTGGATAAAGCTCAGTTTCCTGATTTTGTACACATTGGAATCGAATCAGAATTTTCACTGGCATTCAAATCCATCCCAAAAAAAGGTGAGGGATCCAACGTATTCTTAATCTCCAGTTCATTCAAGAATAAACCTCTTCCATCATCTTTGACGATCGAGAAATGCAGGTGAACCCCCGTTGGATTACCAGGTGTCCCTGAATAGTTTCCCTGATAACCCAGGAGTGTACCAGCCGTGACAAACACCTCACCTGTCCCGGGTGGAAAATCCACTACGATCAATGAATTACCGGAAGGATCAGCCATATGAGTATAATAAGTCCATATCTGACGGTCAGGCTGTAAGGGATCAGATGGTATGCGGATGATCAAACTGGACTTCCAATCAGCTTTTCGTGTAAGATAGCCATCAAAAACAGCATACACAGGTGTTTCCCCAACATCTGTTCCCGAAAAGATATCAATTCCCTGATGTTTGTGTCCTGGACGGAAAGAATCGCCCCAAATAAATCCGATCATGCCTGTTGTCGGAAAGATAAATGGTGCCTCTCCACACCGCGACAGGGCTGGTGATTTCAATTCCTTAAGGGTCTCAGGATTGCGCAGAAACGCTACTACTTTTTTGGTACGTCCATTCAGTGGGAATAACATTCTGAATATTAAATAAGAAACGACTGCTAATATTGTTACCGATATCAAGATCAGGACGATCCATTTTCTTTTCATTTAGCTTCTCGCCTTATCTTGCATCCGGTATGCCAGTTGAGCCAATTATGGTCTAAGGATACCACCCTGTAGAGAAATTCTAATAATTCTTTGATTCTTCTCCAATGACGTGTTAATAATCCAAACATAAGATAAAGATGATGACAAACCAATAATTAACGGAGGTAAAAATGACCTAATTTAACCATTTGCCTTGTGTTGTGGGAGTTCATTCCTCTATTACCAGCTGTCATTATCCTTGTAATTGCGGCCTTGAGTTTAATTTTTTTCAATTTTCTGCCCCCCGAAAACTGGCAATGGGTCTGGTCTATGTGTTATTTACCTTATCGGTCTGCAAAGGGAACCTCCCTGGGTTTGGGTCATTCTTGGGGGTGGTATCCTTCTTATATTCATCAATCCGGAAGGATCTAAACGCCAGGTTAGGGAATTTATTGGTGAGGCAAGAAAATTCTTCAAATATTAAAGCCTTAGATTTTTAAGAAGAATACAGATTTGAAAACCTTTGAAATTCTGTACAGATGATCACCCTGAACTGCTTCAGTCTTTCGATACACTCAGAACCCCGAATCATTCCAGAGAGGTTTTCAACTGCGAATTCATATGCGAGCATCTCTGGAAAAAATAAGCGTAGGAACTAGTCTCCTGCCATCTTTTGTGGTATCATGCTCCGGAGATTACCACTATGGATAACAGGATTACCATCATCGAAGGCCCTACTCCGAATTTCGACTCCGTTGAAGCCGACTTCATCATGGGTGTCAATGGCTGGACGGCAGGATTGAGTGAAGGTCCATACCTGTATGATACAGCCCGCACTACCTTGCGCACATTCAATGGTGAAGCACTCCTCGAAAGGTGTCATAAAGCTTGGGAAAGAAAATCAACAATGTACCTCGAGTACCGAGACCCAATTGGCATGAAGAAAGAAGTACCCATTGTAGCAGCTCGCACAGTTGAATCTGAAAATGGGAATTTACTAATTTTGTGGGTTCGGATTGACCCGGAAATAGAAGATGAGGAAGATCTCGACGGCAACTTCGGTAATATGGACACAGACTGGTAACTTTTTAATTACTTAAATTCAAAAGCGTCTTTTCAGACGCTTTTTTATATCTTCAATAAATACCCCTAACGTGACAAACTCCGGACACCACCTTCCCTAGAATCAGGGATAAATACAATACAAAAGGGTTACCTTTTCGAGAATCTTAGTAGTAAGTTCAAAAACCGTCAAGGAATACTGGTATTACCTATCATTCCATATGATTTCGAACCTGCGACCTCTGGGTTATGAGTACAGCTGCTAATTCCGCTTGATTTCACGAACAATTTCGCCGTTTGAGCTTACTTTCAGAATTGCGGTTCTGAAATACTCGGCAGACTGCGATGGCACATTGCTTCAAGATCATATAATACCATTTTGCCCATTCCTTCATACACATTCCGAGCCTTTGTTCTCCATAAATTAATCATGAAAAATTAACTTGGTGCTTAAAAATCGTGTGAGATATGGCGAAAAAAAAGTAGATTTGGGAAGATTTCCGAATCCGCTGTAAGTGTAGAGAATAGTGGGTTCAGTACCCAAGCACACGTCCACGTTTGTGCAGCTTGATGGATGGTAGGAGGAAGAGGATGCCAGAGAGAAAGAGAATACCGAGATCGAGCCACAGGTTGAGCTCTCCCATCCCCAAAACGGCATGATTCATTAAATCTTGTGCGTATGTTAGCGGGGAAATATAGGAAAATCCGCGTGCAACGGTGGACATATCTGCGAGTGGCACGAAAACGCCGCTGATGAAAAGCAGCACCCAGCGAATGAGCGTGCTGGGCATCTGGACATCGCCGGGATTGCGCGTGGGGATGGAACCGAAAATCAACCCCATCGTCGAGAAAGTAAATGAGCCGATGATAATACCCGCGATCATCAGCAGGGGGTGGGCGATGTTGGTATCGAGGAAGATGATACCGAAGACCGCTGCGATAGAGGAGACTATGATGGCGAAAAACGCGCCGACGGAGATTTTGCCAAGAAGCAGCGTGATGAGCGACATGGGCGCAGCGAGTAGACGATCATAGGTACCCATGCGTCGTTCAGTGGGGATGATGAAGGGACCTGCTGCGGCTGCAGTGAAGAAAATGGTCAGGGCGAGCAAACGTGACAAGCCTTCTCCCGCCGCCATTTCTCGACGCACGGAAAAAGAGAAGAACATGAAGAAGGGCATCATGAAGCCAAACATAATCATGCCCGGGCGTAGGTAATAGACTTTGATGTCCTTGAGTGTCACTGTCCATACTTGGGCGAGTTCATCCAGGATACGGGCGGGGAAGTTTTTCATCGTTTGCCTCCTTTACGGCGCATCCCCGCTTTTTTGTTTTGCGAGGTGGGAACTGCTTTAACGGTGCCAACTTGTTGACCGGTAATCTGCAAGAAAACATCTTCAAGGCTGGGGGCTAAGGTATTGAGACTGAGAATGTTAAGATTTTCTTTTTCAGCAAATTCGACCAGATGGGGGAGTAGGGCAGGTGGAGAATCATTATAGAGCCGCCATTTATCGCCAATTTTCACAACAGTGCTGACTTCGGGGAGGGTAGCGAGTTTTTCTTTCAGTCCTTCAGGGGATTGCATGAAGGCAATTTCAACAGATTGCACTTGCTGGAATGTTTGCTTGAGTTTTTCGGGCGTATCAATTGCGGCAATTTTTCCGTGATTGATAATTGCAACGCGATCACAGAGCTGATTTGCCTCTTCAATTTGATGCGTGGTCATGAAGATGGTTGTCCCCTCTGCGCTGAGTTGACGGATGATGGTTTGGATGGCGCGTGCGCTCTGTGCATCCAGCCCGGGAGTTGGTTCATCGAGGAAGAGTAGCGCGGGTTTGTGGATGATCGCCATCGCGATACTCAGTCTGCGTTTCATTCCCTTCGAGAAATTCTCGGCTTTGACATCCTTTTTCTCCCACAGCCCGAAGATTTTGAGCAGTTCTTCAGCGCGTGTTATGCGATTTGATTTGGACATGCGATAGAGCCGTCCGGTGAACATTAGGTTGTCCCAGGCGGTCAACTCGGTGTAGACATTGGATTCTTCTGGAACCAATCCGACCTGGCGTTTGGCAGGTTGGGCATCGTGGGCGAGATCATACCCCAAGATGCGAATCAGCCCCTCGCTGGGAGTCAGCAAGGATGTCAGCATCCGCTGTGTAGTTGTCTTTCCCGCTCCGTTGGGGCCGAGAAATCCGAAAATTTCTCCTTTTTCCACCGTGAAGTCGATATCATCCACCGCGAGAAATTTTCCATAATATTTGCTTAGGTTTTTTACTTCGATAGCATTGGTCATAATGGTTTCTATCTCTATTCATTCCTTGAAATTATATATTTCAATCGTTTTTTCACCAGAAATTTATTAAGTGTATCACAGGATGAATTCAGCCCAATTTCTGAATTTTGTGGCAGTAATTTTTGAGCAATTACTTTATTTCTTTTGATATGTTGATATAGTTACACCATTAAATGCAATCCTGTTATTTTTGACAAGTTCAAATTTATCTGCCTTCATCAAACTTTCTAAGCCATCATTTTCTATATACTCTTTGAAGTTACGATAATGTTCTCCGCCTGCCATTCGCTCAATTAAGCTTATTCCCATCCTGCCAAGTTTTGTTGTTTTATCGTCAAAGGCATAATCAACGATAAGAATAAAACCGTCTTCTTTAATAAGTCTATGAGCCTCTCTCAGTAATTTTTCGTGAGTGTTTCTATCTTTTTCGTGGATCGCAAAACTGATCATGACAATATCAAATGCTGCATCATCGAAACCTGTTTTTGTAGCATCCTTATTGTAAATTTTTATAGGATACCCACCCTTTTGGGCTACCTTCAACATTGCTTTTGAAATATCAAGACAATGAAGATTTTTGAATCCATTTTTTGACAACAATTTAAGTTGATTTCCCGTACCGCAACACAGATCTAAAATTGATTTATCTTTGTGTGGCAAAAGCTCCTTCATCACTGCTAACCTTATGGGATTAAGAGCTAAGTATAGAACAGGATCATAAATATTTACTGAGAAAGCATAGTCTTCTTTCATAGGCAAATCCTCCATCGTTTGGTGAAAAAATGATTTCTGTCGCCCAGCATTACGCAACCAGAATATGCTTGATCGCCAATACAGTTGAATTGGTATTACCGAAACTGAATAATCCATCGAAAGCTGGGGAACGATTAGCTTGCAACAAACTGGTCAACACTAACCCGATCATGCTCACATAAACCCACACTCTGTGGCGTTTTTGGATGGTATCCATCACTTTTTTAGTCTGTGTTCCTTTTTCCAGAGACTTTTTAACGGAAGGCAGGACGGTTAGTCCCAGTGTGATCAGCCCGCCGATCCAGACAGCGGTGAACAGGTCGTACAGAAATGTTACCAGTGCGGAAATGATTGCTTATTCAGGCATATTGTTCTCCTTTTTGATTGATTAATTTCTTGTCTGCTAATTTATGCGAATTTTCGATAAGTAGTTTTCATTCGTGTAGACGTGTGCCTGAAAGGGTATTATGTGAATTTGTAGATTTACTAAATTGAGCCGTCTCAGTTCAGGCGCGGTATTATAAACGGCGTCCGTTGCTTGTATTTCAGGTATTCCGATCCAAAGTACTCCTCTAGCCTTTTTTCTTCGATCATCTTGAGATACACCACGGACAAAGTTGCAAAGAGCATCGTTAATCCGACAGCAGAGAGTGAACCCATCCGGATACTGAGGCCAACGTAAAAAAGATTGGCGCCCAAAGTCATTGGGTTGCGGCAGTAAGCATACGGTCCTTGCACAATTAGTTTTTGGGTCGCAAAAACCGGGATCCCCTCGCCCAGTGCGAATTGGGCTTGCACGAACCACATAGCAAACAGCCATCCAGGAACGATGAATAGCAAGCCGACGAAAAGATTCACGGGCCCGCAGGTAAAACGAGGTAACTGCAGCTGTTGATCGAGAGCGGACGCGATCGCGGCGAGAGAGAGCGGGGCTACGATCATGAACACGATGCTCTCGGCAACGATTGCAAAGGCTCGTTGTTTAACACTGTACCGGCGTTTAACTCGTTTCTGTGGTCTGTTCATATCTATCCGCTGACCAACCGAAAGTATTCTGTTCCCAGGAACAAACGCTGTTTCTCCTCTGGCGACTCCAAAATAGGTGAACTGTCCATTTGGCTGCGATGGCAACGGATAGCAGCCATTTTGGTTTCCCACACCGTGGACACATCTACTGTGAGCGTGACTGCTTCGTCGGGTACGGTGGACAGGTGACGCATTTTCAAGGCTTCGGCCAGGCTGTGAGGGATAACGATGTGATACAGCGCCTCGGCTGCGTGGGGGTGCAATCCCTCAGACTGATGTTCGGGATAGGCCTTGGGGTTGGCTGCCTGTTGGAAGGCTTTTTCTGCCCAATAGCTGACAGCGACATGATCGGGGTGACCGGAGATGCCGCTGTGGGGCCAGGTCAGTAATGCTTGCGGGCGCAGCTCCCGGATAATGTGCACCACCTGTCCAATAGCTTGCTCCTCATTCACCTCAGACAGCGTTCCATCCCGATAATCCAGGAAGCGGGGTGGCTCGATGCCCAGGGCGCGGCAGGCGCATTCCAATTCGGCTTGACGAACTTCCCCGGCCTTATCCTGATGAAATTTGGGAATACCCAACTCGCCGCGCGTGGCGCACAGCACCCAAGCCTGCGCGCCCTCCTGGGCCAGCAGGGCCAGCATCCCCCCGGCGCGGTAAGTCTCATCGTCGGGATGTGCTAAGATGGCCACTAAACTTTGGATTTCATTCATAACGTAGTGTTTGTAAGCGGTCTAATTGGAAATACATTTGTTTCGCTTTCGTTTTGCGATATAGGGGATCAAGTATAGGTACGCGCCGCTGATGGCAAGCAACAGCATCAGGATTGACTGAAATTGCTCAATCTGAGGGGGCAGGTGTGCGGCGCCATCGCTGGTAAATTTGGCGATCACAGCCAATGGAATGATAATCAGTGTTGGGAGCGCAATCCAGCGGTGGAAAATGAGCGTCCATTTGTTAAAGAGTTTAGATATTGTATTTCTCCTTATGAGATGTTTTCAGCTGCATTGAGAGCTTGCTCAAGCAGGTCGAGCAACATATTTCTGTTTTCAGGGGTCAAACCGGTGAGCAATTGTTCAAATTTTTGACGATGGAAAGCATGTGAACGTTGGTGGACCTCTTGTCCTGTGGGCGTCAGAAAGATCTGAACAGCACGTCCGTCCTCAGGGTGAGGTTGGCGCGTGAACAAATCACTTTTTTCTAGCTGACGCACGCTAATGCTCACCGTTGGCGTTGAGAGTTTCAGTGCTTCAGCCATTTCCTGGATTCCGCAGCCTGGACTGGTGGCCGCATATTCGATTAATGCCAGATGAGATGGCGAAATCTGCACACCTTGGGGAGAGGAGCCCCCTGATCCCAGACTACGCAGCCGGCTTGCCAGTTTCAGAAACCTTTTTGCTGCTTCTTCAAGATTGTTGTCCATCGGTTCTCTCGTATCAACTGTTCTTATTGCTGTAAACTGATTTTTCCAAAATGCTCAGGAACTCGTCCAGGGACACGCGGTGAATGCGAGCAGCTGTTTGAATGCCAAACATCTTGGCTAAGAAAGCGGGCAGCGAATAACACCCAACACGTTTCACGCCGAAAACCTCCATAACATCAACAATATCACCGTACTCTGTGAGAATATCGGATACGCGGTTGTCTTTCGTGATTTCTATTAAGTAGTTCTCCTTATTTGACCATTAAGAAATATATTTAGTTTGATAAACTAAATATATCGCATATCGAAATATCTATCAAGGGATACAAAGAAAAAACTATGTGGAATTGCAGTAAAAATGCTAATCCGATATGTTTCCTATTTTTATGTTTTAGGTGCGTGGCCCATAATTTAAAAATCATCCCTACACTTTTCTGTCAGAGAGTTGGGGTTTCTAAACAATGAGAAAGCTCTACCCTCCGCCCGCGGCGGCACCCTGAAGAATGCTGCGCGAGGGAGGCCGCCGAGAGCAGATTTTACGGATAGATTTTTAGGATCTCAATGATGAGATTACCAGAACCGGCAGATGTAAATGAACTGGTTGCAAGACAAGGGCAAGAGCGATTACGCGTGCAAATAACCAGTGTGGTGATACTAATGACCGGATAATGGTGTAGCAGGCACCTGCACAGATATTTGGTTGTTTAGAACTTGAGAGAGAAGTGTGTGATTTAAAGAGATCATCCTGAACTCACCTATCTGGTATAGTTCGGGATGTGTCTCAGTTAGTACTCCAGGAGGGACTCGAACCCCCAACCTAGGCGTTAGGAGTGCCTTGCTCTATCCTGTTGAGCTACTGGAGCAGAAATTTGCGAAAACATTATATCACATCAGGGTAACACGGTCCATGGGTTCAGGAAACCACCTAGGTAACGCACCTCAAAATGCAGGTGGGGGCCGGTAGAGTTACCTGTTGAGCCAGCATAACCAATCACCTGACCTTGATAGGCACTTGACCCACATGAGACATAAAGCGTACTCAGGTGAGCATACAGTGTATGATAGCCGTTTTGATGATCGATCATGATCACGTTCCCATATCCATTGCTGTCCCAACCTGCAAATACTACAACACCTGAATCAGCGGCATAGATCGGCGCTCCCATTGCGGTGGCAATATCTATAGCGAGGTGTCCTGACCAAAAATCATTTCCTGATAAGTAATGATTATCGGCAGGCCAGATGAAGAAACCGCTGCCCCATAAACCGCCACCGGAAACTTCACACCCACCGGGAAGGTTCGCATTCGTCCCTGATTTACCCACGGCATAAGTCGGCACCACCCACTGATGGAATTCTCGCTCGCCACCAGGGATCATCATCACATCACCTGGTTCAATATTTGGCTCGGTCATATCCAAATTGTTTCCAGACCAGCTCAGGATATCATCCATAGAAGCATGGAAATCTCTAGCGACTATTTCTAACGTATCACCTTCCTGCCACTCATATAAAATACCATTCGTTGGTGGAATCTGGAGGACTTGTCCAGGCGTAAGTAAGTGCGGGTCATCTTTTAGCACATCATAGTTTGACCACAATAGTGTTTCCGGGGTGATATTGTATTTTTTAGCAATGCTGAAAACAGCATCACCTGTTTCAACTTCGTATGTCACAGGTTCACTGCGAGGTCGTGTGGGGGCTATGGTATTTGTCTCAGGATTTCGAACCAGGGTTTCGGTTTCCATTTCTGCTGCAAAATATGGCATGTTCGCCATGACACCCTCAGACGGCTCTGATATCGTTACAGTTGAAATCCGCTCAACTTCACCCGTTCTCTCTGCCAATTCGCGTGCCAGGATAGGCTGCCAGTACAGCACTGAAACAAGCACCGCAACTAAGACTGCGGTCACAATCCAGGACAACCAGAACTGCCCCTTTAGTGGTTTTTTCTTTATTTCTTTCTTAAGTTTTTTCTGATCCGATTCAATCATCGTAGTTTACTATTTTAATCATTAAGCGTTTCTAAGAATTCAAGATTCGTCTTCGTGCGAGCGACTTGTTGAATAATGGCTTCCATAGCCACAGAGATGTCCATACCAGCACCCTGAGGGGGCGTCGCAACCATTTGTAAGAACATCCTGCGCATTAACCAGGCTCGCCTCATGATGTCTGGGCCAAGGAGCAGGTCTTCACGCCGTGTTGACGACCGTTCAATATCGATCGCCGGGAATGTTCGGCGTTCCTGTAAACGCCTTGATAGGTGCAGTTCCATATTACCTGTTCCTTTGAATTCTTCAAAGACCACATCGTCCAACCTGGAACCCGTGTCCACCAGGGCAGTGGCGATGATCGTGAGGGATCCACCTTCTTCGAGATTACGTGCAGCCCCAAAGAAACTCTTGGGAGGATATAACGCAGAGGGATCTAAGCCGCCTGAAAGCGTTCGTCCAGAGGGGTTTACTACCAGGTTATAAGCTCGCGCTAACCTCGTCAGCGAGTCCATTAAGATAACAACATCATATCCGGACTCAACAAGACGTTTGGAGCGTTCCAGAGCTATCTCAGCCATCCGGACATGTGCAGTAACAGGTTCATCAAAGGTGGAGGCAACAACCTCAGCTTCTACAGAGCGGTCCATGTCTGTCACTTCCTCTGGACGTTCACCAATCAAGGACATAATCTGTTGTACTTCAGGATGATTGTGAAAAATAGCATTGGCGATTTCTTTTAAGATCGTCGTCTTACCCGCTTTTGGCGGTGAAACGATCATCCCTCGTTGGCCGCGCCCGATTGGTGCGATCAGGTTAATAATCCGTGTGGACAGGACTTTAGGGTCATATTCCAGATTAAACCTTTGCTCCGGGAAGATAGGCGTGAGCTTGCCAAACCGAGGTCGATCACGTGCTTCGTCAGGTGTCAAACCATTTACATATTCGACTTTTAGTAAACCATAATGACGTTCTGATTCGCGGGGAGGTCGGACATGCCCAATGACCATATCCCCTGAACGCAGTTCATACCGCCGTAATTGTGCCTGGGAAACATAAACATCTTCCGACCCAATATGATAATTTTGACGAAGAAAACCGATGCCTTCGTTCATTATTTCCAGTACACCACCACGAATCTCCAATCCTTCAGCCTCTCCCATTGCTCTGGAGACCTGAAGGATCAAGCTTTCTTTTTTGTGGCGTGTCGGTCGGGGAAGGTTAAATTCCTTGGCAATTGTGCGTAATTCAGTCAGTGATTTCTTGTTTAATGTAATTATATCCATTGTTCAACTTTTCTCTAATTTGATATGAGCTCCTAAAAAAATTACGATATGCGTATTTTTCTCTCTCAGGTTTTACCGAGATGAGACTTCAATATTTGATTGTAAATAATCGGTAAATATATCATTCGTTATGACTAATAATTGCCATCCCGTGAGCTACCCCGGTGGTTAAATTTCATTCTTAGAAGAAATGACGTGTGTTCTGTTAAGTACATTTGGGAAACATGCTTTCGCACAGCAGCTGAGGTAGGACATGGAGCCAGGTATCAGCAGTTTTCTCAGTTATCTGGGTAGTTTGAATATTATAACAGACTTTAATATCCCTCGCAAGCGAGTCGATTCAATCGGTAAACACATTATACCTATCTTACGGGATTCTGCCATCATTCATTCTCATCCCCTGTCCCATCTATCTTCAGGATTCACATTAAGTCATCCAATACTTACTAACCATAATAGGTCACGTTACAATGAAGAACCTTGTGAAGATTAGCTGAATGGCTTGTTATGCTATAATCCTTCCTATAAGCATGGAAATTAACCCCTCAGGAGTACAACTTGGCACGTCGCAAAACGAAGAAAACACAATTGAGCAAGAGCCGAAAGAAATCCACCAAAACAAAAGGAGAAAATAAATTCCTTTCAGGAATTTCACCGCAGCGGCGTATTGATATCTTTGGAATCGTGATGATTCTTATCGGCATCCTGACACTGATCAGCCTCTTTACACAAACCACTGGCAGCGTAACAGGTTGGTGGGTAACCAACCTCAGCATAATCGTCGGCTGGAATGTTTACATCCTCCCAATTGCCTTGATTGGGTTGGGGGCCTGGATGCTCCTTCGAAATTTAGACAGCTTCCCCCAACTTTCCATAGAGCGAGTGATTGGTATCATCCTTCTATTCATCAACCTGGCAATCTGGTTTCACTTGATCATTGATGGTGATTTCAACAATGCACGATCCGGCATCGGGGGTGGATACATTGGCGCTGCGTTCAAAATTGCGTTGACACATGCATTAGGGAAACCTGGTGCGATTATTGCATTAGTTGCCTGGCTTCTGATCAGTCTAATCCTCACCATTGAACTCACCATGGCAAATATCCTTAAGTGGTGGGGAACAGGCGCACAAAAAAGTTTTCAAAAAACCAGCCAATTCTTTCAAAAACAATTTTCGAAAATCAAAAACAAGAAAAAGACTTCAACGCCATCACCGGTGGAAACCTCACAGGCACATCAATTAAAGGAAGGCATGGCTGAAAAGGCTGCAGCCAGCAGCCCTTCTGTGGATGGAAATCCTGAGGACTCATTTTTTTCGGAAAGGCAAGATAAACAAGCATGGGTTCTTCCTGATCCCGAGCAAATTCTCGATCCGGGTATTAAACCACCCGATAACGAAGAAAATGATCAGCACCGTGCACGCGTAATCGAGGAAACTCTTCGATCCTTTGGTGCACCCGCCAAAGTAGTAAATATCCGCCGGGGTCCCACGATCACCTTATTTGGTGTTGAGCCTTCCTTTATTGAAACACGCAATGGGAAAAAACGAGTCAGGGTCTCAAAGATTGTTGCTTTGGCAGATGACCTCGCCCTGGCATTAGCTGCTGCACGAATCAGAATTCAGGCACCCGTTCCAGGAAAAGGCTACATAGGGATTGAAGTCCCCAATCAACAGGTATCGCTGGTTTCATTGTCCGAGGTGATCAGCAGCCCAATTTATCAAAACATGACGTCCCCCCTCAAAATGGTATTGGGGAAGGATGTGGCAGGGAACACGGTTGCTGCTGATTTGGCAGCAATGCCCCATTTGTTGATCGCTGGTACAACTGGAGCTGGCAAATCAGTCTGTATTAACGATATTCTGACCAGCTTCCTGCTCAGAATGACCCCAAGCGAGCTACGCCTTGTGCTGGTTGATCCAAAACGGGTTGAATTGACCGGCTACAATGGGATCCCTCACCTTTTATCCCCTGTCATAGTGGATGCTGAACATGTCGTGGGCGCGTTACGCTGGATGATGCGTGAAATGGACAGCCGGTACCGAAAATTCTCCGACACAGGTACACGCAATATCGCTGATTATAATGTTCATTGTGAAAACAACGGGAAGCAGAAAATCCCCTACGTGCTTATTGTCATTGATGAGCTGGCAGATTTAATGCTGTTAGCACCAGACGAAACAGAACGTGCTGTTACCCGGTTAGCACAGCTCGCCCGCGCAACCGGCATACACTTGATTATTGCCACACAAAGACCATCGACCGATATTCTGACCGGACTGATCAAAGCAAACTTCCCAGCCCGGATTGCATTTGCTGTAGCATCCTCAGTGGACAGCCGCGTGATCCTTGATCAGCCTGGTGCAGAGCGTTTGCTTGGACGTGGGGATATGCTTTTTCAAGCCCCTGACGCTTCTGCTCCCGTCCGAATCCAAAGTGCATTTGTCTCAGATCCTGAGATCAACCGCCTGGCTTCTTATTGGCGTGGCTTTACAGTGTCCAAAGGGGCACCAGAACGTCCCGATATGCCGGCTGCTTTCCAGAAAAGTAAAGACGTTTACATGAAACAAACCCCGCTATGGGAGGAAATTGAAGAGGAAGATGATTTAGACCCTAGATTTGCTGAAGCCGTTCAAATTGCCAAAGAGGAAAGCCAAGCCTCTATATCCATGCTGCAGCGAAAAATGCGGATAGGTTATACGCGAGCAGCGCGGATCATTGACAAAATGCAGGAACGAGGCATCATCAGCAAACCAGACCCCAAATCACAGATAAGGTATTTTCTGGACAATGGGTAAGAGTCACTTTAGATTTCACAAGTCCTTGGTACAAAATTAAATTGACAATCAACCCTGAGCCGGTACAATACTGACAGCTGATTATCTTCCTTAAGTAGAAATACAATATAAGATTGAGGGTTGTCAAGTTCAGAATAAACCCTTATAATCAGTGAGAAATTCAACTCTGGAGCTAAAATTTTTATGAACCTAAACGATTCAACAAAAAACATGGGGGAAGAAGAAAGTCAGGAAGAACAAACCAACATGATGGAAGCCTTATTAGCCGAGGAAGGTTTAACGATTGACTTTCCAAAGCGCGGTGAAATCCGTAAGGGAACCATTGCCAGCGTCACTGATGGGCAAATCCTCATCAGCGTTGGCGCCAAATCAGAAGGCATTCTGGCTGGCAAGGAATTTGATTCAATTGATCGCGATATAATTGAATCATTCAAGGTTGGGGATGAGATCACCGTTTTTGTCGTCACACCCGAAGACTCAAAAGGAAACCTGATCCTCTCGTACACACGTGCCCTTGAAGAAGAGAATTGGCAGAAAGCAGAAGAACTTCTGGCCTCCGAAGAATCCTTCAATACAAAAATTGCGGGATACAACAAGGGAGGTTTGCTGGTTCCTTTGGGAACCATTCGAGGATTCGTGCCGGCCTCTCAAATAGGCCTGGGACGTCGATTAACGATCACAGGCAATTCGCCAGAGGAACGTTATAGCGACATGGTCGATGAAGAGATTGAAGTCTGTGTAATTGAAGTTGATCGAGAACGACGCCGACTCATCCTTTCTGAACGTGCAGCAAGCAGTGAGACACGTGATTCAATTAAAGAGCGCGTGATCAAAGAATTGAAGGAAGGCGAAAACCGAACTGGGCGTGTGACCAGTTTGGCGGATTTTGGCGCTTTCGTAAATATCAACGGTGCTGATGGTCTTGTACACCTTTCAGAATTATCCTGGGAACATGTCAATCATCCCAGTGAGGTGTTGGAAGTTGGCCAAGAAATTAATGTTAAAGTGATCAGCATTGATGTTGAACGGAAACGAATCGGCCTTTCAATCCGACGACTCAAGGACGATCCCTGGACTGATCAGGTTGCTGATCTGACAGAAGGCCAATTGGTTGAAGGGCGGATCACCCGTCTGACCAATTTCGGTGCGTTTGCCCGATTGATTATTGATGAGGTCGAAGGTGATCTGGAAGGTTTGATCCACATATCTGAGATCAGCGAGCGCCGTATTGAACACCCTAAAGAGATATTAAGTGAAGGCGATGTCGTCACGTTGCGCATCATAAAAATTGAACATGATACCCATCGTATTGGTTTGAGTATGCGCAGGGTCGACTCACCGGCGTATACTGACCTTGATTGGAAAACCCTCACAAATGATTTTGATATTGAAAAACTCTCAGAGGGGCTTTCTGAAGAGATCTCGGAAGCAGCTGCAGATGAAGAAGTTGCTGTGGAAGCAGCAGATGAAGAAGATGCTGTGGAAGCAGACGCTGAAGAAGATGCTGCAGAAGCAGTAGTGACTGAAGAAAAAGCCGCGGAAGCAGCAGATGAAGAAGATGCTGTGAAAGCAGACGCTGAAGAAGATGCTGCAGAAGCAGCGGCAGATGAAGAAGAAGTTGAAACAGACTCCGAACCTGTGGCAGATACACCTGCAGATGATATTGAAGTAAAAGAATCTGACGAACAACCTCAAGAAACAAAGCAAGCAGAGGAAACAGTAGCAGACGCTAAAGAAGATGCTGCAGAAGCAGTAGTGACTGAAGAAAAAGCCGCGGAAGCAGCAGATGAAGAAGATGCTGTGAAAGCAGACGCTGAAGAAGATGCTGCAGAAGCAGCGGCAGATGAAGAAGAAGTTGAAACAGACTCCGAACCTGTGGCAGATACACCTGCAGATGATATTGAAGTAAAAGAATCTGACGAACAACCTCAAGAAACAAAGCAAGCAGAGGAAACAGCAGAAGAAGCTGAAGAAGAAGGCAAAGAAAAAGCCTAACTAATCAACTAATCCTAGCGCACCGGTCACCCGGTGCGCTACGCATTTAATCATATGTCATTTATCATCGATTCACACGAAGACCTGGCCTGGAATATCGTCAATCTAAATCGGGATTATACACAATCCGCATTTGACATTCGAGAAGCTGAAAAAGACACCCCTATTCCGGCTTTCAATGGCAATACCTTACTAGGATGGCCGCAATACCAGGAGGCGAATGTTGCGATAGTCTTTGCCACTTTATATTGTGCCCCAAAAAGGCTTGATAAGGGTAAATACCCTGTGCGCGTATATGATAATCCTGAAAAAGCTCATCTGTGTTATCAAGAGAACCTGGAAGCTTATCGTCGTTTGACAGGTGAAAACCCTGAAAAATATCGCTTGATCTGCTGTCAAACAGATCTGGTAAAACACCTCGACCAATGGCAAAGTCACCTATCTTCATCCCAGGAACCTCCTCCTCCAGTCGGAATTATTATCCTGATGGAAGGCGCTGAAGGGATCATTGAACCCGCTGAAGTTGAACGATGGTATGAATGGGGCGTGCGTGTGATTGGACCTGCATGGGCTGGTAATCGTTATTGCGGCGGCACCCGTGAACCGGGACCCATCACGAAATTAGGCTTCGAATTACTGGATCATATGGCAGCTTTTGATCTCATATTGGATATCAGCCATATGGATCACCAATCCATTCTCCAGGCGCTGGATACATATGATGGAACGATCATCGCATCTCATTCGAATGCGGAAGCATTGATCAAAGGCATCCCGATCAATCGACACCTTAAGGACAAGGCCATACAACACCTCATCGAGCGGGACGGCGTCATGGGAATTGTCCCCTTGAACGCCTTTCTGGATTGGGATTGGCGCGATCATGGTGGTCGAGAAGCGATAACACTGGACCATGTGATTGCACAAATTGATTATGTCTGCCAGATGGCAGGCAATACATGTCATGTTGCCCTTGGGACCGACTTTGATGGTGGATTTGGTGTTGAATCTGTACCCTTTGAGATCGATACCATTGCCGATCTACCTAAGCTCGCTCCACAACTCGCAAAAAGAGGTTACAATGAAGAAGACATTGGACGCATCTTCAGCGACAATTGGCTGAGAATCTTAAAGCAAAACCTTCCAGCATCATGACTCTTCAAAAAGATCTCGAAACCGAAAAAAAACAAGACCATAACCCTCTGCCGACAGGGGATGAATCATCCGAAATGGATATGGCTTTCCCAAAAACCAGGATCCGGATTGGATTGGGACTCACGGTTGTGGGCTATATAGTATTCCTGCTTGGCGCTCGTCCCAGCTTATTTGGTTTGGATCGAAGCCGCGTAATTGGATTCGTTCAAATCTCTGTTTTCTTGATTGGCCTGGCCCTGATCACGGTTGGCAGTTACCTAACTTTGAACGCTCTCTGGCCAGAAGGCAAAAAGACCATTGCGGCAGATATCGGATCACGTTTGGTCAGCACAGGGTATGTCATTTGTGTTTTCACCGGTATGGCCGATATCTTCGGACTTGGCAGCCACCCTTTACCAAACGTGTTCTTTGGGCAATTGCAAGCCCGCGGCATGGGCATTGGTATGGCGACAATTGCTGTGGGTTTCTTACTGATGATCCGGTATAAACGTTCAAAAAATAATCATATTAATTAATTGTTCAACAATGGGGGAAAAAGCCAAATAAAAAGACAGGTTCTTCCCAAAGATGCCTTACAAAACTCAAGAAGTTTCCAGAATTGATCTTAAAACCTTTCCCATTCACAAAGTTAAGCTTGGTGGCTTGAACCATTACAACTATCTTGGGTACAATAACTCCATTCTATTTATTGGGACAATTCATCGTTTCCTTTGAATTTTCCTTCATACATGAGGTTCAAGCTATTTCTATGACGGGATCGACACAGTTTTTCACCCTGACTAATGGATTAAGAATCCATCTGAAAGAAATTCATACTGCACCTATCATCAGCACTTGGGTTTGGTACCAGGTAGGATCTCGCAATGAACAGAGAGGTAAAACTGGCATCTCCCATTGGGTTGAACATATGCAGTTTAAAGGAACGGAAAAATTTCCTGCTGGATATTTAGATAGGGAAATTTCTCGGATGGGTGGAATGTGGAACGCCATGACCTACCTGGATTGGACCACATACTATGAGACACTTCCAGCTCACGTCTATGAGATCAGTTTATCATCAGAAGCAGATCGAATGGTGAACAGTCGGTTTATCCCTCAGGAAGTAGAACTGGAACGCAGCGTGGTGATATCGGAACGTGAAGGTAATGAAAACCATCCTTCCTTCCTGCTTGCTGAAGCGGTTCATGAAGCAGCTTTCTCATCTCATCCCTATCGCCATGAGGTCATTGGACTTAAGGAAGACCTAAAAAAGATCTCTCGAGATGACCTTTACCTGCATTACCGCCAGTTTTATCATCCAGGGAATGCCGTGCTTGCCATTGCGGGAGATTTTAAAACTGCTGAAATGCTGGATAAGATCAAGTCCTGTTTTGGGGATATTCCCGAAGGTGAGAGTACTTTCGATGTCGTACCGCAAGACCCATCTTTGAAGGGGGAAAAGCGTGTCACAGTCTCAGGACCTGGCGAAACCAGCTATGTGCAAATCGCATATCGCGCCCCAAGTGCAAGCAACCAGGATTTCTTCACGATGACTGTGCTTGACAGCCTGTTGACCGGTCCAAGCAGCTTGAATATGTTTGGTGCTGGCGGCACAAGTAACAAAACCAGCCGGTTATATCGCGCCCTGGTGGAAGGTGAAATCTCCGTATCATGCTATGGTGGACTGCAAGCCACAAAGGATCCCTATCTTTATTCCATTTTTTTGACCGTACATCCATTACACACACCCGATGAAGTATTACAGGCAGTCGACCAGGAAATTGAGCATGTTCTTTTCACCGCAATTACCCAACCCGAGATTGATCGGGCTATCAAACAAGCAAAAGCCTTGTTTGCTTACAGCAGTGAGAATATTTCCAACCAGGCATTTTGGTTGGGATATACAGAGATGTTTGATCATTATGATTGGTTTGAGAACTATATTCATCACCTTTCTCAGGTCACAACTGAGAGTGTATTAAAAACTGCCCAATCGTACCTGATCCCCGATAATCGTGTGGTTGGATTTTATACCCCCAAAAAAGAACAATCCTAAATATGAAAAATCCTATTTACAAAGAACATAGTAATTCATTGCCAGGTCCAGAGAATATCACGCGCAAAGTTCTTCCAAACGGAATTACATTTTTGACCAGGTCTAACTTCAACAGTCCAACAGTATCCATCAAAGGATATTTACACAGCGGGAGCATCTTCGATCCCGATGAGAAACTTGGTCTGAGCTACCTGACTGCAAATTGTCTGATGACCGGAACAAGTCACCATGATTTCCAAACTTTGTATCAGGAGATTGAATCTGTAGGTGCTCAAGTAGGGATTTCTTCTGGAACACTGACCGCATCCTTCAAAGCGCATTGCCTTAGTGAAGACCTGAGATTGATTCTTGGCCTTGTTTCGGAGTGCCTTTGCGCACCCACCTTCCCGGAAAAAGAATTCAACCGTCAAAAAACACAGATGCTGACTGCCCTGGCCATTCGTGCACAAAATACATCATCAATGTCAGCACTTCTATTTGACCAGATCATCTATGCTGGCCATCCATATGAACGGCCTGAAGAAGGATATCCAGAAACGATCCGGGCAATCCAGCGGGAAGACTTGATGTCTTTCTACCGACGAACCTATGGCCCCAAAGGGATGGTTGTTGTAATTGTTGGTGCCGTTGAGCCTGAAGAAGCACTTAGCGCTGTTGAGGATGCCTTCAGCGGATGGAGCAACCCGGATCAAGATCAGATCCCGGAAATCCCACAGGCACATCCCATTCAATCACCTAAAATGAAAACACTTAACATTCCAGGAAAGACTCAAGCCGATATCGTCATGGGCAGCCTGGCTCCTGAACGCCTTTCACCGGATTATTATCCCCTGCGCCTGGGGAACAACATCCTGGGTGAGTTTGGAATGATGGGTCGTTTAGGGAAAGCTGTCAGGGAGGAAGCAGGATTGGCTTATTATGCTTATTCCTCATTAAGCGTCAGTAAGGGACCTGGAGCCTGGGAGATGATTGCTGGTGTCAACCCCCGCAACATTGATCAAACGATCGCTTTGATGATCAGTGAAATTAATAATTTTGTCAGGACACCTGTTACTGAAGAAGAATTGAGAGATACGAAGTCAAATTTCCTCGGACGAATGCCTTTATTATTAGAGTCAAACAGCGGTGTTGCTATCTCGCTTATGAATATGGAACACTTTGACCTCGGCATGAATTACTTCCTCGAATATCCACAAAAAATTCAGGCAGTTACCGCAGAGGATATTTTGCAATCCAGCAGAAAATATCTTGATCCTGATCGATTAGCAACAGCTATTGCAGGACCTTGAGGAGGACATGATGAACCTTCACAGTGGAATCGATACAATCGAAATTTCAAGATTAGCCGAGATTCAAGAACCCATTCGAAACCGGTTTATTACCCGCGTCTTCACCCCTAAAGAAATCTCCCAGGCAAAAAACCGCAACGAAGTCCTAAGTGGCATATTCGCGGCAAAGGAGGCAGTGTCAAAAGCCTTAGGTACTGGCATCGGTTTTGTAAGCTGGCAGGAAATCGAGATCTTACACCTCCCTTCTGGTCAACCTACACTATTTTTGCACGGTAACGCAAAAAGCACTTCCATGCAATTGGGTCTACAAAATTGGTCGGTTAGCATCAGCCATGACAGAAGTAAAGCAGTTGCAATGGCGGTCGCTGTTGGAAACTGATCGCATTTGCTGCTTTGAGGTCCAAACGGTTAATATTTAGATAATGGATATGATGACACAAGTATGAACTTATTAACCGTTAGTGATAAAGAATGTGTGCGAATATACAGCCCACATATTAAGATGCGGTTTGAGGATGTTGATCTCGCATTAAGTTGTGGCGATCTCTCTTACTATTACCTTGAATATATTATCAGCTCCCTGGATATTCCCCTATATTACGTACGCGGGAATCATGCGAATCCTATTGAATTCAGCTGCACCGACTCTCGTTCCACCCCTTGGGGTGGTATTGATCTGCACAAAAAAGTTATCCGTGATCGAAAAACCGGCCTTCTTTTAGCTGGGATTGAAGGAAGCCAATGTTACAATCTTGGGGATTATCAATATACCCAGGCACAAATGTGGAGAATGGTGCTGGGTTTAGTTCCAAAATTGATTTGGTACAAAATTCTCTACGGCCGATTTCTGGATATTTTCGTTACGCACGCACCACCCTGGGGGATTCATGACCAGGAAGATCGTCCACATCAAGGAATCAAAGCCTTCAATTGGCTGATCAAGACTTTCCAGCCCAAGTATCATTTCCATGGACATATCCACATCTATCGACCAGGATTAATCACTGAGACGCAGTTGGGGAAAACACGCATTATCAACACATACGGCTTCCGAAAATTGGCACTTCAATTTCATCCCGAACAATAACACACCCTAAAATTCGCCAGGAATCATTAACATTTACCTCCTAAATTTCCAAATTTGTTGCATTGCGGGTGTCTTAACAAATCTGGTTATGGTGTGACAGATTGTTCAACATGAACGCCAATCCAAAAATGATTCGGGATGATAGTGTGATTGGAGCAAACTGAAATATTGCCTGTCTTTACACACTCACCTGGAATCATGCTGGGATGAACGTAACAAAGGTTAGGGTCCTGTCCAAATTTTCTTCGGTAATAATCCGCAGCTTTCTTTACCTTGTTTGATAGATCAGTTTTTGAATCATTATCAAACCATAACATTCCAATTTCCACAGATACCTCCTTTGCTGTCAATCGCCTAAGATTGGCAGTCGATATGTCATCCATTCCGTTCCTGACCATACTCGGAATTTGGAAGGTTCCATGAAAAGCACCTGATAATCATTTCTGATTGCCAAAATATGGGCATTGTTCACAGCCCGGATTCGCCCAAGTATGCGTGTTCGGAATGGTTCAAGCCAAAACCCAAAACTATCAGCGTAAGCTGATTTGACAGTTGCAATCAACCAAACACCTGATTGTGATCCATAAGCCAGTAACCAGCGTAAATTAACCTGTGCTTCATAACTGAGATCCTGAATAAAATTAATGTCATCCAGGACAAATATCACCATCGGGGTTCGATTTTTCCCCTCCCTGCGCGTATCTGCCAGTTCAGTTAGTGTTTGAATCGTCCGTTCCGCTCTGTGGTCATACCAGGCATGAATATCCTGAAAATATCGTTTATACTGCTTGTTTTCCTGCATGTAAACCCAATCTTGGGGATTGTGTGTGAGAATGAAGACTTGTAATTCGCTCGGGGTGTTTGTTCTGAGAGCTGAATCGATCATCACTTGAAGATGCTGCGTTTTACCACAGCCCTGGTCTCCACTAATCAAAATAGATCCCACGGCTGGATCGGATATATCCAACAAAAACGGTAAACCATCTTTGCACTGTCCGAGTAAAAGTGACTGCTTGGGGATAGGCTGTACGGATGAAAGTAATTTTCCAACCGTTGTCAACCCACCAGATCGTTTGCTGCTGAGCGGCTTCCTCACGAGGTAAGACCTGCGCAGCTGTCTTCCTGGCAACCAATCCTGAAACGTTTTACCAGCGCTAATAATTATATTAGATGTGCCCATTGGACGCTCCTTTATATCATTTACAGAACTTATGTTCTAATTATATCGAACTTTTGTTCTAAGTCAAGGGGCAAATCGTCCCCAGTTTTACAAAATCTTAATGACATAATATGGAAATATATGGTATAAAAGTCAGTATATAAGTTAGCCAGAATTGCTATACTTATGAAAGGCAAGAGCATTGTGTTGCACAATAGAATACATGGAAATCAAGCGGCTGACTCTCAACATTCATTAATGATGAGACGACGAGGTGGAGGTTCCTCTCTGCGAAGAGAGTGCTAACCCAAAGATAAAGGGAAAAATCGAAGGATCAGCGGATGCCTCCTGGATCTATTCACGGATCCAAGTTTTCCAATTTTGAACAATGGATGTACAAAACTGTATGGTGACATACAGGCCAAAACAACCTTAGTGGGATCTATAACTGATGTGTTTTATTTTTTAGGTGTAATTTGATCAGAGTTGTTCTATGTCAGAATGCTATGCTCTCGCAAACTAATTCATCCTGAATAGACCTGGAGGTTGCTATGAACGGCAAAGATGTGATCAAGAGAATTAAAGAAGATGAGATCAAATTTATCTCATTCCAATTTACCGATGTAAACGGTGTAGTAAAAAGTGTGGATGGGCCTTTAAACCAGGTGGAACGAGCTTTACAAGAAGGGATCTGGTTTGATGGTTCATCCGTCGAAGGGTTTGCACGCATCCAGGAAAGTGATATGCACCTGGTGATCGATCCTGATACCTATGCTGTACTCCCCTGGACACCCAAAGAATTGAGACGTGCCCGTGTCTTATGCGATATTTACGAACCAAATGGTGATCCATTTGACGGGGATCCCCGCGGTGTACTCAAACGTCGCTTGGCGAAGATGAAAGACGAACGCAACTGGGTCTATAATGTAGGCCCGGAACCCGAGTTCTTCTTATTCTTACAAAATGGCAAAGAAGACATTCACCCAGTCCCCCATGATGTGGGCGGTTATTTCGATTTCTCAGCCAATGATGAAGCTGTTCAGGTGAGGACTGAATTAATGTGCGCCCTGAGCGAAATGGGACTGGAAATTGAAGTGGGGCATCACGAAGTTGCTCTGGGACAGCATGAGATTGATTTTCGTTTTGCTGACGCCCTCAAAACTGCCGATAATGTGCTCACTTTGAAGTATGCCGTCAAGGCAATTGCCGCACAGCACGGATTGATTGCTTCATTTATGCCCAAGCCCGTCTTCGGCATCAATGGATCAGGCATGCACTGCCATCAATCAATATTCAGTCAGGAAGGGGAGAATCTGTTTTATGATGATAAGGATCCCTTCAAACTTTCCAAACTCGCACATCAATTCATTGCCGGCCAGCTCACACACGCCAGAGCCCTGTCTGCTGTGGTAGCGCCTACTGTTAACTCATATAAACGCCTGGTTCCGGGCTATGAAGCCCCCGTCTATATCGGGTGGGCTCAGGTCAACCGGTCTGCCTTGATCCGCATCCCCCAACCTGTTCCGGAGCACCCGGACTCCGTCCGCCTTGAACTGCGTTACCCAGACCCATCAACAAACCCCTATCTTGCTTTCAATGCGATGCTTGCTGCTGGTCTGGATGGTATTGATAGTAAACTGGTCTGCCCGAAACCATTAAATCAGCTCAACGTCTATGAGCTCTCTGAAGAAGCTCGTCTCAATTTGGGTATTGAAATGCTGCCTGGTTCCTTGTACGAGGCTATGAAAGCATTTGAAGGGGATCAATTACTTCAAATGGCATTGGGAGAAGGCCTGACAGATGCCTTCTTAAAAGCCCGTCAATCTGAATGGGATTCCTTCAGCATGCATGTTACTGATTGGGAACTGAATCGCTACCTGACAACAGCGTAAAATTTACTAAACAAAGAAAGAGCAGCGAATAAAAAACTCTGCTCTTTTTTGATTCAACGAACCACATATCAAATATGAAAATCTCTGAGTATTCCTTTAAATTATGCCAAATTGCGCAGCGGTAAGGCATAAAAAGGTACCAGCATTTCCTCAATGCTGAGCCCTCCATGACGTCCCAACATAGGGTTGGGCTTAGGTGCCCACCATAAATACGCATCACCTCTGGCAACTACAATCAGATCACCCAGGCGATCGCGCGAAGTTGTTTTAAAAGGACCTTTGCCAAATAAACCACTCTGCAGGGCTGTGTCTGGGTCAAATAAGATAAATTTATCCGGCCAGGTTTGTTCAAAATAATCCCGGACAGCTTGTAATTTTCCAGGTTTAATGAAGAAAAAAGCTAAGCGATTCTCACAAGTCGGTTGCATCACGAGATATTTTAATAATTCAGGGTGCTGGTTGAGGTCATATTTATCATATTTCGGGGTTGCTTTTGACCCGTGATCTGCCATCAAGATTAAAAGGGACTTTTGTCGTATGATTTTATCGACCCGATTTATGAATGCCTCCTCAAATAAGGAAGAAAAGGCCCGAAATTGCAGATCGACACGCATATCAAATGCATTATAGCGGTGCATCAATGTGTCAATATCACTATAGTAAACATAGATATACTCTTTAATACCAGGTCGGCTGTTAATATGATCCGCTAAACTCACACACAAATCAGCTTCATCCACAAATGTATGAACATCGACATCCTCCATCTGCATCACAGATAGACCAGAATGCGCAATAGCTGAATGAATAAATGTTGTGGCATTCACGCCGTTATCAATCAGGTGTGTACCCAGAATTGGCGTATCTAAAAACGTGTGTGGATCAAACCCAGCACGGGACAAGCCACCCACATCCCTTTTACTCATCGCTGGCGAATGGAGAATATTATTGATCACCATTCCAAATTCCCTTGCCCACATCTCATAACCAATAATGCCATGTTCAGCTGGCCCCACTCCAGTCCAAAGGGTGGTCAGTGCGGAAGCTGTTGTACTTGGGCATACACTTGTTATCGGGGCGAAGACAGCCTGGTCGACATAGCGTTTCCAAAAAAAATCATGCTGTGATTCCAGCATTCGAGTAAAAAGTGCATATCCCAATGCGTCCACAAGCAGCAGTACCACTTTCTCATAAGGTCCATCCAAAGGTTCTGTGATGCCCTCATCCAAATGCGGACTCCCAAAATCTGGTGCGTTCAATAAATTTGCAATTGTACAGGGAATGTTCGCCAATGATAAGCCTTCATAATTGGGCAAGACCATATCATTATCCAATGGCAAGGATGGGATATATTGGTTTTTTATCTTTTTGAGAATTTGCGATGAAAGCTCTTTCATTGAATCTCCTTAATCAATTTTCACTTATGATACTATAATCCCATCTTGATCGAAGGTGTAATCATCAACAGCGATGATGAAATATCTATTCGAGACACCCTGCCAATTTTCGCCGATAAAGAAATCGCACCACACAAAAACAGCCGACGACGCTTACACTATGAGTTGCTGTAAACGTGTCAGTTTTTATCTAAATTGTTTCCCCGCTTATTAGGTCGCTTATGTCATTTAGTGGTGTAAGAGCGGTATAGAAGCTATCCTTAGTTCAACAGCTAGATTATTCCTGCTCCCACATATTCACCCACCCCAATCAAATGGAAATTACATCTCAAAAACAGCTTCAGCAGCCAGATCAAATAAGTTGCGCCTGATCTCCTCTCGAGAATTCCAAGCCCGTCCATCCCAACCACCAGGGATGACGGCATCACTACCATAAAGGATCTGTCCAAAATTCACACTGCGGAACTTTGCAGCAGCAAAAAAAGCTGCGGTTTCCATTTCAACGGCCAGGCAGCCGGCAG
>CAYTXE010000018.1:0-2362 GCA_964441045.1 uncultured Candidatus Brevefilum sp. | reverse complement strand
TGACCGATTTTAGATTTAGAATTCGCAATTATCCGTGCCCCCTTGTGTTCAACAACCCAAGAATAACTTCCTAAAAAACAGATCACACAATGCTGTGGGACATCCATTGGGGTGATCAAATCAGCAGGTTCGAAGATCGCTTTCGGAGAAGGGTCAAACTCAAGGATTGAAAAAGCTTCTTTTTTTACTTTACGCCGTTTCTCTATGTTTACTAATTCTCGTTATTAACAGTAAGGCAATCTTCTTTGAAATTTATGAAGATATCAATCGATTGCCAATACCCTCATCCTGTATTCTATGTCGCTGGTTGAGACAGGTCCCCTATCCACGTGATTGATGGTTCTCCCATAAAACGCTTCCGCATCACAGCTATCGCTTGAGGATTATTATCCACCAGGACAAACTGCCGCCCCAACGCAAGACATACCTCACCAATTGTCCCACTGCCAGCAAAGAAATCCAACACCAAATCGCCTGGATTTGAAGAAACTGCCACAATCCTCTTCAGGACGCCAACAGGTTTCTGGGTGGGATAACCGGTTTTTTCTTTACTGTTCGTGCCTACAATGGTGTGCCACCAGGTATCTGTTGGATATTTTCCACGTTCTGCCTTTTTTTCGCCCACTAATCCAGGTGCCATATAAGGAATACGGTCAACCGCGTCCCTGTTAAAAATATAGGCTTCAGGATCTTTGACATAGAAGAGGATATTGTCATGTTTTGCTGGCCAGCGATTTTTCGACCGGCCGCCAAAATCGTAAGCCCAGATGATCTCATTTAAAAACGAATCCCGCCCAAAGATCTCATCCAGCAATATCTTACAATAATGTACCTCTCTGTAATCAATATGGAAGTAGAAGCTGCCTTCAGGTTTTAAGACCCGATAAGCAGCAGTTAATCTCGGCTCCAGGAATCCAAGGTAATCATCAAAGCAATCACGATAAGCACGTTCACCAATGACTTTTGTTTGATACCGATTACCACCAAACCCAACCCGGTCCCCATCTTGTTTTTTCTCCACCGTGATTTGTTTGCGTGTTTGTCTCTTACCTGTGTTGAAAGGGGGATCAATATAAATCAAATCAACACAAGCGTCATCCAGTGAATTTAGAACTTCCAGGTTGTCACCAAAAATAATTTTATTTCCCATGACTGCATTTTAACATCAAAACCACTTGCCTGGTTGAACACCAAACCCATTTTACGGAATTCAAACCTTAAAATATCTTGACATACTATGTGTTATATAGTATAGTGTATTACATAATACTATTTTCAACACTATGAAAGGTAATATATGATGACAGATGACACTACCCAATCTAAATCCCAGAACCTGATCCAGGACATTCGCCGGGGAGTGATCGTCCTGGCGGTGATGAGCCAATTACACGAAGAACAATATGGTTATTCACTTATGAAGCGGTTAGAAACACAAGGGATGAAGATCGATCAAGGAACACTTTATCCCTTGCTTCGCCGACTGGAAGATCAATCCCTTCTCGACAGTATATGGCGGGTAGAGAACTCTCGCCCTCGACGGTATTACAAATTAAACAGCTATGGAGAAAAAATTCTGGATGAAATGATCAATGAATGGTCTCGTATCAAAAGTACAGTTGATGAATTGTTAGATAAGGAGAACGAAAAATGAAACTGCTAAATTTATATCTTGAAGACCTCAGGACCCATTTACCGGCTAAGAATCGGGAAGATATCCTCAAAGAGATCCGCTCCACATTGATGGACATGATAGAAGATCAAAGCCTAAATCCTGGCCAGGCACCTGATGAGGGAGCGATCAGGGCTGCACTGAAAACATTTGGTGCCCCAAGAAAGGTTGCCCAACAATATATCGAACGGAATTACTTGATTGGCCCCCGGATGTTTCCCATGTACCTACACGTGCTTAAAATCGTGTTAATTGTGGTCGCTGGTTTGAATGTTCTCGGCGTAATCGTGTCTCTTGTTAAACAGACAGGGATTGATCCCAGCGTGTTTGAAGCTGGTATGGAAGTCATTGGCGGATTATTTTCCAGCTTATTTACAGCTTTTGGTATCGTCACTTTGTCTTTCGCTGGGATTGAGAGGACAGCACCTGAGGAGTTTAAATACGCGCTGACACAGGAATGGTCTCCCGATGATTTGCTCAAAGAAAAAGTTCAAGAACAGATCAAGATCACGGGATTAGCTTTGGAAATCACGCTAACACTGGTTTTCATTGCCCTGTTGAATTTCTTCCTCGATCGCATCGGAATTTATTATCTGAGTGATGCGGGTTGGGTGTCCACGCCAATCTTGAATGAAAATTTCTTGCGCTATATCCCCTGGATCACGGCGTATGCCATACTGGATATCGGAT
>CAYTXE010000017.1:14565-29227 GCA_964441045.1 uncultured Candidatus Brevefilum sp. | reverse complement strand
TCGAGATAAGATAAAAAGCCTCTTAGAAGATAAGTTTGCGGATTACAATACGCTGAAATTTAGCAGGATCATCTCCCCAATCCATCTCACTGCTGGATCAGTGTGCAGGAAAACGTAATTGTGATGGGATTCCCGTCTTCATCCGCTTTGATAAAGCTGTCGCTCCAGACAATCGTATCCATTGAGAACATGAGGAAAAAGCCGTCCGATTCATCATCTAGACCATAATAATTCTCAGCGATTTTCGGGAAAGGCCCGTACTCATCAAAATAAACACCTTCTTCTGAAAATTGCCAGGTTATCTCGTCAGCTTCGCTATCCGAAGTGCCATCGGAATACATACAGGTCATTTGATAGGTATGGGTTCCCTCATGGGCTTGTTCGATAAGTGTCAGACCACTATCAGAAACCGGCTGCTCAGGCTCTTCAGAGGCTTCAGCGGGTTCAGTGACCTCGACCGTAACAGGCATATCTCGAGCGCCAGCGCCGACCGGAATAGCCCGGATGTACAGGATCTGATCACCTCGAAAGCCCGCGTCCAGACCTTGAAGATAAACAAGTGATAGATCCTCCTGGAAAGCTTCTTCGAGCGATTCAACTGCAAATGACTCGGTCTCGCTGACAGCGAGCAGTTCACTCAGTCCCATCTGACCATTGAACTGCCAGGGATAATAAACGCTGACAAAATCCACCGCATCAACGGGTGTTCCAGCATCGCTTTCTGTGTAGACTTCCCCATTCCTGAGCGTGACCTGATAGCCAAGGTGGTCATAATACCAGGTCTCCTCTCGCAGCTCATCTGAGAACATGATCGTAAAGCGGTTGGGGGAGCCTTTTACAGTGAGAATCTGCCGCTGTGCGGGGCTGAGGGTGACAGGATCCAGCAATGCTGCGTTTTCTACAGTCATTTCGTAAGTATCGGTATCCATTCCCGGCAGCCCGCCATCGCTATCCGTGAGGTCCTCTGTATTCCCACTGGATGCTTCATCACCACTTCCCACAAATGGCAAGCAGCAAGCCAGCGATGCTGCGATGAATATCACAAATGTCCATAAAAATTTCTTGTTCATCACAACTCCTTATTGGATGAGCGTACCCGTAAATTTATACGGGTATGAAACGCCGTCATAGAATTCCAGATAACCCTCTGATACCCATCCATTTTCTGTAAAAGTTATCGTCGTTTCATTGTCACTGTAAACGTTGGGGGCTTTCTTTCCAAGACAATCTTCCCCCTCCTCATCTGTTACACAAACACCATCCACCGTGAATTCAAAAGAGTGCGACTCGATTTCGGGTTCAAAAATCTCTTCACCATAATAGCCGGATACAGAATAAGTATGCTGCCCCTGGTTGGATAGTTCCGCAGTCGTTAGCTCCGTACTGGGACTTTCTTCGCCAGGGTCAGAGCCACCCTGCGGATCACCCTCTTCTTCAGAGCTGCCCTCACCCTGATCCCAAAAGTCCGCATCTGAAGGAGGTGCAGCGATATCCTCAGCGATCTCAGCAGCCGCTATCCATTGCTGTGGATCGTCCTCTGTCATTATCAGTTCCCCCATAAATATCTCGGTTTCTGGCGACTCCCCTTTAAAACCATCGCACCGCCCGAGGGGTGTCGCTGTTCCGACAGAATTGACATAGACTTCTTCAGCCATACCAGGATCATCTGAGTGTGCACTGCTGAGCCAGATGTGGGTTACCATTTTGTCAAAATCCTTGAAGCCATCACCATCCGTATCCATATCCGTTTGCCAATCCACGCAAAATGTATAGTTTCCCTGGGGAAATCCGTTGGCCATGACCGAATTTTCCCCGGGCACGGTCAGGTTTAATCCGGGGGCTGAAATTGCTACACCTTCGGGGGGCGCATAATATTCAACGATGACTTGCACATCCCGTGCACCATTATTGATGAAGACCAATGGCTTTGTTTGGCGTAACTGGTCAAGGTAGGCTTCTTTTGAAAGTCCGGCAGTAAAATCATAGGTGGTACCACTATTTTGTGCTATCAGTTGATCACCATTTTCCACCGTTGCAGCAACATGCCCATCCAGATTCTTTTGCAGCGTGCTCTGAGAGTCCCTTTCAAGACGTGCCTTCAAGAGCGCAACAACCGCTGGATCAGGCGTGTGCTTAGCTGAAAGAACCTCAAGGAGTGTTTCATAGTAGTTCAAATCAGCACCCACGGTATGCCCCTCATAGTTTATCTTATCGGGATCATGTCCCAGAACCATGGCAGCAGAAAACACCATCAGGCTTCGATCAGCCAGTGAATTCTGATAATCAATCTTAGAATCAAGACTCGCCAGTATGATGCTTTTCTCCTGGCGCATTGAGTTGGCTTTTTCTTCGTCCATTTGTGAATAAGGTAAGACTTTATAATAATCATCCACCATATCACGCATATTAGCCAGATCAGACGTATCCAACAGGGTATCAAGCCGGTCATCAGAAACTGCCATCAAGGCCAATGTCACGATGAAATCCGGTTCTTCTTCGCTGTTTTGCGCCGATGATTTTAAGGAAGGAATACTGGTAAATGCAATTACGATAAGGGTAATGAAAATGGGAAGCAACCGTTTTCTCTTCAAGGCAATCTTTCTCCTGACTCAACCAAACCGAAAATTATACCCCAAGAATGAGGATGGCATACTGTCGATAATCTCTTGTAATAACTATCGTGATTCATCTTATCAACTATTCTAAAAAGCTAATTTATGATCAAACCCAACTTACTCTCTACCCAGCTTGATCCAATTAGCCTTTGCAATTTTACATCAGATTTAACATTCTCAACCTTAAAATATTATTTGAGTAAAAATATGAAACCAGACACACTCATTTACGAATAATCTGCTAGAATCATTTAATGCAAGCATTCATTTCTTGAGTTAGGAGCAATCTCATGGCACTTCTAATTAAAAATGGCACACTGATCACCGCCAGCGAAACATTTAAAGCAGATATCCTGATTGAAGGCGAAAAAATCAGCTTGATTGGCAAATCTTTAACCCACCCCAGTGCAAAGGTCATCGACGTCGAAGGCAAGTATATCCTGCCTGGCGGTGTGGACGCCCATGTCCACCTCGATTTACCCATGTTTGGCACCATCTCATCGGACGACCACTACACTGGCGGAAAAGCCGCTGCCTTTGGCGGGACAACAACCGTGATCGACTTCGTCCCCCAGGATGAGGGCACCCTGGAAGAAAATATCAGCCGCTGGCATGCCAAGGCAGACCCAAAAGCCTCTGTTGATTTCAGCTTTCATATGAATATCACCCGATTCGACCAGGAAGTCGCCAAAGAGATCTTCAGCCTGCCGGACCTGGGAATCACAAGCCTTAAGGTCTTCACAGCTTACAATGGACGGCTGCGTCTGTATGATGGCGAAATTTTTCGTGTCATGCGCTTAGCTCGCGCTGCTGGGATTTTGACCATGGTTCATGCTGAGAACGGTGATGTGATTGATATCCTGGTTAACGAAGCACTGACTGCTGGGAATACTGCACCTTACTATCATGCCAAAACCCGCCCTGCCTGGGGTGCAGTGGAAGCTTCACTGCGAGTAGCAGCCCTTTCCACCCAGGCTGGGGATGCGCCGCTTTACCTCGTGCATATGAATACGGCTGGAGAGGTGGATCAACTGACCTATGCAAGGGAACACGGCCTCAATATGATGGGAGAAACCTGTATACAGTACCTGTTCTTTAACGAAGATGACCTGCGCCGGGAGGATGGGGCGAAATGGGTCTGCTCCCCACCAATGCGCACCGATGCCGACAGTTTTCGTCTTTGGGAGGGTCTGGAAACTGGCACTATCCAGGTTGTTTCCACCGATCACTGCCCCTTCTTCTATGATGGGACCACCCCTATCGATTACGAAGGTGAATTGGTGGCCATTCCAGGCAAGGAATTAGGCAAAGACGATTTCACCAAGATCCCCAACGGACTTCCCGGAGTGGGCGATCGAATGCCAATCATGTGGACCCAGGGTGTTGAAAGCAAACGCATCACTCCCAACCAGTTTGTAGCCCAGCACTGTACTAACCCGGCGAAAATTTTCGGTTTATATCCCCAAAAAGGATCCCTGATTCCCGGAGGGGATGCGGATATCGCCATATGGGATCCTGATAAAGAACTCCGCTATGGCGTGGATTTTGCTAAACACCGCACGGACTACAACCTGTACGAAGGCTGGCAGCTCAAAGGCTTCCCAACGATGGTGTTCCTGCGCGGTCAGAAGATCATTGACAATAAGGAATGGTTGGGAAAACCCGGCATGGGACGCTTCCTCCACTGCCATGAAGGCGAAATCCTGACTTGAGTGCCCTGGACTGATTGATGATCTTGCTTCTCCCTATCGGGCTTCTTCTTTTAGCCGCTTTACTGATCAGTATCCTGGACCGATACAATCGAAAATTTGGAACGGGCTGGTTGATCGCGTCTGCAGCATCAATCATCACCTGGCTGACTTATTTTTTCATGCGGCTGCGCCTGCCCACGGTGCTGAATGTACTCTCTTGGGAAGGATCGACACTAAACCTGATTGGCCAGTTTTCATTTTTGCTGGATTATGATAACTGGCCGTACGCCCTGTCGCTCATCACAATCACTCTGGCCGTGGTCCTTACAGATGCAGCTCGAACGCGTTACGACAGCACTCCTCTATCCTGGGCAGCCAGCCTGGCAATCTCAGCCTTAGGGCTGCTCGCCCTTCAATCAGGCACCAGCCTGACATTGATGGTCACCTGGGTTATCGTAGACCTCATTGAACTTCTTTACCTTCTCCGCCTGGAAGATGCTAACCGCTTCTACACATCCATTGTCTTTTCCTATGGAATACGCACCGCCTCGGTCCTGATGTTATTTCTGGCATCCATCCAGGCCTGGCAAATCAACATGTCTTTCAGTTTGACAGAAATTCCTAATAAAGCAGGCATTTTATTCCTGCTGTCCGCTGGATTGCGCCTGGGTGTCTTGCCGCTTAACCTGCCTTTCCTCCAGGAACCAAATTTGCGTCGGGGGGCTGGAAATATCATCCGGCTAGCGCCTGTGATATCCAGCCTGAGTTTGCTGGCACGTTTACCCGCAAACCTGATGACAGGCAATCTGTTGGGATGGATGCCGTTATTTCAAGGCCTGCTTGCGATTGCAGCGCTTTATGCAGCCTTTCGCTGGTTTTCAGCATCCGATGAAATCGAAGGGCGCCCTTTTTGGATTATCACCTGGTCATCCCTGGCAGCAGCCTGTGTCCTCAATGGGGCACCTGCTGCAAGCCTCGCCTGGGGAATTACCCTTATCCTGCCAGGCAGCTTATTATTTCTTTATAACCCACGCATTCAGCGAATGAACTTCTTACTTTATTTCGGGTTGCTTGGCTTAGTAGGTTTGCCCTTCACACCTCTTGCCAGTGGTTGGTTGGGGTTGGCAGCGAATGGGGTAACTGGCTGGACTATTTTGTTCACCCTGGCACATGCCGTTATGGTCCTCGGTTATCTCAAGCGTATTCTCCAGCCCAGCGGTGAGGTTGGCGCTCTAGAATCCTGGGCACGCCTGGTTTATCCCTTAGGGTTAATTATCAACATCCAGGCAATCATCGCAATGGGTTTGATCGGGTGGCCAGGATCACTGACCTTAGGAACATGGTGGCTGGGGTTGATCAGCAATATCTTGGTCATCGCCGCTGTTATTATCGTTTGGCGATTGGGGATCAGCCCTCCTTACATTCACCTCCCCGCCAGTAGCAGGTTGACAAAAGTCTTTGATTGGCTCATTCCTCGATTAGAACCAATCTTCCGCATGGAATGGCTCTATAAAATCTTGTGGTGGATCAAGGACTTCCTCGGCACCATTCTAAATGCAATATCCAGCATCCTTGAGAGTGAGGGAGGTATCCTTTGGACTATCCTGCTTATGGTTCTCCTGATATCCATTCTTGCGGGTTTAGGGGCTAATTAAAATGCAAATTTTATCAACCTTAGCATTCGTCTTCATAACAATCACCAGCATGGTGAACCTCATCCTCCGGGAATGGCGTATCAACGCCGTTGCACTGGCACTACAATATTTAGCCGCCTTTATCCTCGTGACCCTTTCATGGCCTGTTGGCATGGCAGTTATAAAACTGATCGTTGGTTGGATGGCATCCGCAGCGATTGCCCTTACCAGCCTGCATCAAAGCCAAAAGGATCCCACCACAGATTCAGTTGCCAGCTTGCTCTTTCGGGGATTGGCAGGTTTATTGGTTATCATGATTATTTTTATCTTAGCACCAAGATTGCAGGAAAGCATCTTCCCCAACTTGGACCTTGTCATCGTGCAGGGAGGATTAATGCTTATGGGGATGTCATTGATGCAGCTGGGGACCCGTGCTGATCCCTATCTCAATATCATCAGTCTTCTCAGCCTGCTTACCGGTTTTGAAATAATCCATGCTGCATTAGAAAGTTCCACACTCCTAACCGGCATGCTGGCTGTTGTGAACCTTGGACTTGCACTAGCAGGTGTTTATTTCATCTCACAATCCAGTGCTGCAGAAGGGAGTGAGGAGAAAGCCCCATGACCCTCAGTACTCCCATCCTCTGGGTAGCTTTACCCCTGATCATTGCCGCCGTTACACTCATATTCCCCAACCGTATGCTGTTTGGGATTATTCTCACAAGCGCATCTGCACTTGGGTTGGCTTTACTCGCAGCTTTTTTCCCGGAAGACCCAACCTTTCTGCTTGGATCTCTGGTAATTACGGTTGAAGAAAGCCTTGCAATCCTGGGCAGAAGCATTACGCTGACATATAGCATCCTGCCTTTCATCAGCTTTATTTATGCCATAACTGGGCTGTGGACGCTTATCAGCGGCATTCCAGGCACTCCAAAGTTATTCCGGCCTATCAGCCTAGCCATTACCGCACTACTCACTGCTGCGCTTGGGGTTGAACCCTTCCTGTATGCAGCTGTATTGATCCACATAGCAGTTTTAGCATCAATACCAATACTTTCCCCTGAAGGGAAAAAACCTCACACTGGTATCTTACGCTATCTCATCCTGCAAACACTGGCTTTGCCGCTTATCCTCCTGGCTGGCTGGCTGCTTTCAGGCGTTGAAGCACTGCCGTCCGACAGCCCATTAGTTGTACAATCAGCAATCATCCTTGGCCTGGGTTTTGGCTTATGGTTGGGTATTTTCCCTTTCCACAGCTGGCTGCCCATGGTCAGCCAACACGCCCATCCCGTCGTATTCAGTCATTTGATGTTCCTGATACCATCAACGATCTTTGTGTTCAGCCTGAATTTCTTTGATCGGTACACATTTCTTAGAACACTCCAAAACTTAGAGGCAACATTAAGCTTGTTCGGTGCGCTTATGATCTTTCTTGGTGGAATCTGGACAGCTACACAGAATAATCTCAAACGAGCATTCGGATATACGATATTGACAGAAACGGGGTTTACCTTGTTGGCACTCAGTTTGTTTTCCCAGGGTGGACTTAATTGGATGTTGCTATTGTTTCCCAGCCGTGCTTTAGGTTTCTGGTTATGGGGATACACGATATCCCTGATAGAAAAACACAATGGTTCACTGGAAATTGAAGCTGTCCAGGGTTTCGCCTGGCGTTATCCCATCCTTTCCTCGGGGCTTCTCCTGGCACAGTTAACCATCGCTGGGTTACCATTGCTGGCATTATTTCCAATAAAACTACCCATCCTGACAGCCTCTTTTAGGAATGGTACAACACTCGGAATTTGGGTTTTTATTGGCAACCTGGGCTTGTTCCTATTCACCTTCCGCCTGCTGGCAGCTTTCATCAAACCAAATAACGCATTAAAACCAGAGACTTTTTCGATTTCAGAAAAAACCCATGAATACCTGCCAATTTTGATCATGATTTTGGTCCTGGTGATTCTTGGTCTTTTTCCGAACTTGATCGAAAAACTTACCGGCACCTTGACCACCTTCCCCCAACTGCAGTAGACTCCGAATAAGCCACACACTGATTTGACAGCTGTATGAGCGGATAAAAACGCTGCTTATTGTGTATAATTCTTATGATGTAAAACGAGCCGCATCACTTAGAATCAAAGTGGTTCAAATTTACCTGCACGAAGATAGGTGTAAACCATGGATAAACCCTTAGATAATCAAAATATAGAAAAGCGCCTGGAATGGCTTGACAATGAACGACGGAGTGATAAAGCCCTCATTGCCTCAATTCAGCAGCAGCTAGAATCAATCAGTACAGAAAATTCCACTCTCCGAACGCAGCTGGCGGATTTGCAAAGTGAAATCACACGCTTGAATACATTGATGCTCCGATTGAAACAATTTGAACAGGATGTTAGCACCCTGCAAACGGATACAAACCGTCAGATGGAAGGGTTTAAGGATGCTGTCCAGGAAAAACAAATCCAAACAGACATAAACCAACGAGGGATTGAAACCCTCAACGAAACTATTCGTAATATTCGAAGTAAAGTCGCTGATTATGAATCCATCAATGCGATCCTGGAGGACCGGAAAGATGAAGATATCCGCCTCTCCAGCTTGATTGAGGAATTAAAAACCCAGGTTAATGAAATCGCTCGTTTTGATGATGAGTATAAACGGAATTTGCACATGATTGAAGAAAATCACCGCCAGGATTCCAAGCGCCTTACAGATTTTCAGGGTGAAATCGCCACAATAAGGAAAAGGCAGGATGAAACCCGGGGTAAACAGGAGCTGTTTGGTGACAATATACGCAAAATCGATGGCAGGATTAAGAACCTGCTGGACGCTGAATCGGAACGTCGACAAACGCAAACTGCATTTAATGAGAAGATTAATTTAATGCAGGTGAAACGCGATCGCATTTTTAATCAATGGGCAGAGCGTTTCGAAAAAATGGAACAGATCACCGCTGACCTCGATGAAGAAATTTCAGGTCTTGAAAACACGCATCGATCAGTAAAACAAACGCAGGGAACACTGGATGAAGTTACACAGCAATTTAGACGTCGAATCAACGAAATCACAGAAGTTCAACGTTTGAATGAAGATCGTTTCAGGCAAGAGTGGACAACCTTTAAGTCCGATGACAAAAAGCGCTGGTCGAATTACACACTATCCCAAGATGAGCAACATCGGGAAATGAACAAGTCCCTCAATAGTTTAGCTGATCGCATCACAAACCTGGAAGACCTGCTGGAGGTCCTTGACGAGAATTTCAAGAAATTTGGTAGAGACTATATTAAACACATTAAAAGTCTCTTGAACACATATCGAGAAACACTCGACACTTACAACTCAACCTTTAATGATTAACCAAAGATAGGATCTCTCACTTGCAAGTTATCGGCACAGCAGGTCATGTCGACCATGGTAAATCTACCCTCATTAACCGATTAACAGGCATCAATCCCGATCGACTAAAAGCAGAACAAGATCGTGAAATGAGCATTGAGCTGGGTTTTGCCTGGTTGAAGCTCCCGAATGGACAAGATGTTGGCATTGTGGATGTGCCCGGTCATCGTGATTTTATCGAGAATATGCTGGCAGGGATCGGTGGTATTGATGCCGTGCTTTTCGTTGTAGCCGCTGATGAGGGTGTAATGCCGCAGACCATGGAACACCTGGCGATCATCGACCTGCTTCAAATCCCTACTGGCGTTGTTGCCCTGACCAAGATCGACCTGATTGACGACCCTGAATGGTTGGACCTGGTTGAAGCGGACCTCAGCGATATTCTATCAGGCACAGTGCTGGCAGATGCACCCATTGTTCGGGTCAGCGCTCGGTCAGGCACCGGTCTTGAATCACTGGTTGAGGTACTCCAGGGCGTCCTCTCTGAACAGCCTCACAGACCAGACTTAAACCGCCCCCGATTGCCCGTAGATCGGGTATTTACCCTGCCCGGTTTTGGCACCATCGTGACCGGCACATTGTCAAATGGTCATTTAACAGTGGGCGATCTCGTTGAAATCCTGCCCTCTGGCGTTGAAGGTCGAATCCGTGGCTTACAAACTCACAAACAATCTGAGGAAAATGCGTTCCCGGGTAGCCGCACCGCGGTTAATATCTCAGGTGTCAGTGTTAATCAAATAGAGCGGGGAAATGTGGTAGTACATCCAGGGACTTACCAGCCTTCGAAAATGGTTGATGTTTGGTGCACTTTACTTCCTAATGTTGATGCCCCCCTTAAACATAACAGCGAAGTAAAGTTGTTTCTGGGTGCAGCCGAGGTCATGTCCAGGGTGCGCTTACTGGGTGTTGACGAACTCAAACCAGGTTGCGATGCCTTCGTTCAATTGATGCTGCAGGAACCAGTCGTTGCGCTGCGTCAGGATCGCTTCATCATCCGGCGTCCATCACCACCCAAAACAATAGCTGGCGGACAAATCATTGATCCACATCCACTGCATCGGCATAAACGCTTCAATACCAAACGTCTCGACGAATTAGAACAACTATTGATAGGCACACCTGAGGATATCCTTCTCCAGACTCTCCATAAATTAGGCTCGGGCACTCTGAACCAGATCATCCAGGCCTCAGGTCTGGAAGCGGAAACCGCAGAACATGCCGCTAGGGTGTTGCAAGAGCAGCAAATAATAGTCGACCTGAATGGCAAGGGCTTGCTTATTACCCAAGATTGGGTCAACAAATGTGAAGAGAAAATTCAACAAACCCTTGTAAACTTCCACCATGATTATCCTCTGCGTTTGGGGATGCCCCGCGAACAGCTCAAATCACAAACTGGCTATGCAACAAACGTTTTTAATGCTTACATTTCACAAATGACCAAGGACGGTACTTTGGAAGACAGCGGTTCTGAAATTCACCTGAAAGGTTATCGCGTTTCCTTCTCCGAAGCGCAGCAAATTCGGGTTAACAACCTGCTCAACCAATTTGAAGCCCAGCCGTATGCCCCACCTACTGTCAAACAAAGTCTAACAGTAGTTGGAGAGCCGCTTATGACCGCGTTGATTGAGACAGGCCAACTTGTCCAACTGGGTGAGGATGTGCTGTTTCTACCGGCTATATTTCAGGAAATGAAAGCAGCTGTCGTTACCCATATTCAAGAGCATGGCAGTATCACATTAGCAGAGCTTAGGGATAAATTTGACACCAGCCGCAAGTACGTTGTTGCTGTCCTTGAGCATTTAGATCAAACGGGGGTTACTGCTCGAAGGGGTGACATTCGAATATTGCGACGATCATAATAACAAGTCTGAGTATCAACTTAATGAACCTCGCCTAAGACCACGCGCACAAAGGAAATCAAATTGTGATCCTCATGGAAAGGCATTCCTTACCTATCATATTTAATTCTACGGTAAAATAGTCAAGTACTCACCAATATAATTTAAGGAGATTATCTGCCTATGAAATGGAAAATTTTATTGACAGACGGGCTTGCAAAGATATCCGATCAAGCCCTGCTCGATTCTGTGGAACTTGTGGACAGGAAAGGCATCACCGCTGAAGAATTGCTTGAGGAAATTGATCCCTTCGATGCCGTCATTGTGCGCGGCCGCACAAAAATCACTGATGCTGTCTTAAATGTCGCCAAGAACTTGAAGGTTGTGGGGCGCATGGGCGTTGGAGTAGATAATATTGATCTCAAAGCCGCAAGGTCCCATGGTGTCACCGTTGTAAACGCCCCTGTTGCCACAACAGTATCAGTGGCCGAACTGACCCTGGGATTGATGCTGAGCCTGATCCGCGGTATTCCAAAGGCTGATTCGGGGATGAAGGCCGGAAATTGGCTCAAGAAACAGCTGCGCGGCACAGAGCTCTACCAGAAGACCCTGGGGGTGATCGGCTTTGGTCACATTGGCGAATCGGTGGCCAAGAGAGCTATGGCTTTCGATATGCGAGTTATCGCCTTCGACCCCATTCGTTCCGAGGATGAAATCAAAGCGGTAGGGGCAGAACCCGTCAGCTTTGAACAGCTTTTGAAACGCTCTGATATCATCACCATGCATATCCCTCATATTAAAAGCACACATCACCTGCTTGACGACAAGGCGTTCAGCCTGATGAAAGATCAGGTTCTGATCATCTGCGCCGCTCGCGGTGGTGTGATTGATGAACAGGCATTGCTCGCTGCCCTTGAAAGCGGCAAGGTTGCTGGTGCAGCTCTGGATGTCTACGAATCAGAGCCGCCAGGTACACACTCACTGCCAATGCACCCGAATGTGATCGGTACGCCTCATATCGGCGCTCAAACAAAAGAAGCCCAACTGCGTGCGGGTTTTGATATTCTCTCTGAAGTGGTTGCAGCATTGGATCAAAAACCACTCCGGTGGAAAATCGTCTGAAAATTTATTATTATAATGTTCAACAGTATGATTTAATTAGGAGCAAAAAGGAATAAATATGCCTGAAAAAACTGAATACTCTCCAAAAATGCAGAAGTTAGTGGAACTTGCTGCAGAGCTTGATGACCTCAACCACATCAGCGCTGTCCTGGGATGGGACCAACATATCTATATGCCCCCTGGAGGTGCAGAAGAAAGAGGCCTTCAATTATCTGCATTGGGCCGCATTATGCATGAAAAATTCACTTCTGATGAAGTCGGCCAATTGATCAGCGAACTGGTAGAAGAGGTTGGTGACCTGAATGCGGAAACTGATGAAGCTCGTATGGTGAAAGTCTCTAAACGTGCTTATGATAAACAAACAAAAGTCCCCCTTCCCCTTCTGATGGAATTCATTCAAACCACAACGATGGCGAATGAAACCTGGGTAAAGGCCAAGGAAGAAGCTAATTTCTCAATCTTCCAACCGCATCTAGAAAAAATCGTTGATCTTCGCCAGCAGTATGCCGAGCTCTTCAAACCCTACGACCATATTTATGACCCCCTTCTGGATGATTTTGAACCAGGGATGAAAACGGTTGAGGTCAAGGAAATCTTTGACAAGCTTCGCCCACAGCAGGTTGAACTCATCCAGGCGATTGCGGAAAAAGAACCGCCTGACAACAGCTTTCTCAAACAACACTATAAAGAGGAATACCAAGAGATCATCGGTCGCTATGTGATCACTCGTTTTGGCTATGATTGGAATCGCGGACGACTGGACATCGCACCGCATCCATTCACCACAGAATTTGGGTTTGGTGATGTTCGAATCACCACCCGTTACCTCAAAGATGACGCTGGGTCTGCTCTTTTCAGCACCATGCATGAGGCCGGACATGCAATGTATGGCCAGGGCGTCCCCAAAAAGTACAGCCGTCATCCGCTCAGCGGTGCAGCCTCCCTCGCAATTCATGAATCTCAATCTCGCTTATGGGAAAATTTAGTTGGCAGGAGCAAAGAATTCTGGTCCTTCTTCTATCCCTCCTTGCAAATGCTTTTCCCGGAATACTTATCAAATGTGAGTAAGGAAAATTTTTACCGGGGCATCAACAAAGTTGAACCCTCTCTTATCCGAGTCGAAGCTGATGAAGCGACCTATAACATGCATATCATGCTCCGACTGGAGATCGAGATAGGCTTAATGGAAGGCACAATGAAAGTGAAAGATCTCCCCGAAATTTGGAACACGCGGATGAAAGAATACCTTGGCATAACACCACCTGACGATGCCCAGGGCGTTCTGCAAGATATCCACTGGTCCGGCGGTATGATCGGCTACTTCCCCACCTATGCCTTGGGCAACCTGGCATCTGTCCAGCTTTGGGACACGATGCTCAAACAACACCCCAATGTGCCAGATGAAATTGCACAAGGAAAATTTGACACCATCCTGGGGTGGATGCGTGAACATGTGCACCAGTACGGGAACAAATTCGAGCCGCAGGAGATCATGCTGAAAGCAACCGGCAGCAAGATCACGCCGGAGCCATACATCAAGTACCTGAAAACAAAATATGGCGAAATTTACAATCTCTGATCAAGATTGGGTTCTTAACAATCAAGGCTGAATGATTACCTCATGCCTAACAAACGTCAGGTTGGATCGATTTTATTACTGATGTTGGCGGTAAGCTTGTTCGCCCCTCAGGGTGGGACGGCCATGCCATCATCTCGAATCACCATCCTTACCCCGGGTGAGGGCTCGATACTCACCTCACCCATCAATCTTTCTGCTGAAATCCATCCTGATCCATGCGGTTTAATCCGTGTCACCCTGACCAGTCGAAATGGCGACCTACTCGCCAGGAAATTGATGCATGTGGACGCCGTCAACGGCACAACTCCCATCTATTTTAATACCAATCTAGTTTTTGAAATCCCTTCAGATAATACCGAGGCGTTGATGACCCTTGCCATCCAGGATGATACATACCGGACTATTTCGCTGCGCTCTGTTCTCGTGAACTTAACTTCAGAAAGCAAAATGTCTCTCCAGCCCATGATGCCAAAGAAGCCTTGGCTGGAGATTACACAACCCCAACCATTGGATAATATCAGTGGTGGACAATTCTTCATCACAGGCAGTGTCACTCCTATGACAAATAGGCCGATCACCTTTGAGTTGATCAGTGATAGCGGTCGCGTGGTTGGGTCCTCAATCCTGGCTATTGAGACGCCCGGTGAAATGCTTGATTTCAAGATTCGCCTTTACTATACGTACATTACGAAATTGACAGATGTCCGCCTGGTTGTTCGACAGACCATCTATCCCTACAATGATATTGCGATCCTGGATAGTCTGTGTTTGACAGCAACCCCTT
>CAYTXE010000017.1:2147-14465 GCA_964441045.1 uncultured Candidatus Brevefilum sp. | reverse complement strand
GCAATATCAAATAAGAAATCCCGGGGGTCTATCTTAATAACTTTGAATATCAATCTCTAGCAATAATCACTTAGCGATTGTCCAATTCTATGCTCCGCATACACAATTGGTTCATGTTTATGAGAATATAATAGTAAAGTTGCCTTGAGGGCATATCTTGTTTTTTAGTGGAGGCATGCATGACCAAAGATTATGATGTCATCATCATTGGCGCTGGCGTCGTCGGCAGCATGGTGGCACGTTTTCTTGCAAAATATAAACCGGAAGTTTTTGACTCACAATCAGAAAGCCCTGGCAACAATCCCAGCAGCCGTCTTTGCGCTGGGTCCTACTGATGAGGTTGAAAATTAAGAAAACCGACCGGAGCTATTTGCTCAGCTGGACAAAGCACTGGAGGATTACACCTGGTTAAAACCAGTTTACCAAAAGCTTTTTTGTGGAAAATTTGACCCATCTAAGTTGAAGTTTCCAATGAGTATATTCATGAGAAAAATGCCAGCCAGTGATATCCGCGACTGGGATGCAATCATAACCTGAGTGAATGGGATCAAAAGCAAGTTAAAGTTTTTTTGCGTGAAGAAGCAAGCAAAGATTACAACGGTCTTTCATCTCTATATCGATCCTTAAGGCGCTCCAGGACCGTAATAATCTTCATCAGTGGGCGTCTGCCCACTTGGGTCATGCACCCACACATAGTCCCCCTCTACTGCCCATTCAAATAACCACTTTGCGTCTCCAGGTGAGAGGTTTACACAGCCGTGCGATTGGGGATAACCGAAAAAAGTACGCCAATAAGCAGCATGCAATGCCCGAGCCTGATCAAAATACATTGTCCAGGGCACATCTTGAAGGTAGTAAAAATCTGAACGATCGGCTTCAAAAGCACCTTGCATGGTTTCTAATGGCTTTTTCTCGTCAATAGTGAATAAACCGGGTTGGGTATAAAAAGGCTCCAGTCCGCTGGAGAGCAAGGTGGCAAACTGCAGTTTACCATCTTCATAGACCACCAGGATTTGTTGAAGCAGGTTAATCTCGATCCAGCGGTTGGTATTAACCCCTTCAGGCTTGTTGGTGTCAACAGAAATCACCCGGGCCTTTAGGCTGTTGACCCATTCATCCATTGCAATCTGGTACCAAAAGACACCTTCCGATTCAATCGTATTGAAAACCTGGATCACAGCCTCACGAGTGTAATTTTTTCCAGTGAGTTGTGCTCCAAAATTGGGATCTTTATAGCTGGGGGTCTGATCAACAATCCACCCAAAATCATTCCGGGGATTATCAAAGAAAAGCAATCCCTGAAAGTCTGTATACGCAGCAGGCGAGGCTCGCAACCAGCCACCTGAACTGAGTTGTACAAAGGCATTGCCGTCTTGATCAAGCCGATTGACATAGCTGATGTAGCGCAGCGAACCGGCGTCGATCTGGCTGACTGCATTGACTCCTGCCACCGCATCCTCAAAGGATGCGTATATTGGGGCGGGTTCATTACTTGGTAAATTGATCTTTGCCACAAACACGGGCAAGACACCCAGCTCAGCGGGTGGCACAGCAGCCGCCAGGTCCATTGGGGGATAAGGAAAGCCTTCAGCTTCCATCTCAGCAACCGTCTGGGCTGGGCCATACATCAAGCACGTGCCATCTGCCGGCATTCCAGGTAAACACAATGGCAAATTGTAATAATCCTCTACTTGCCCATCCGTCTGGGATGAAACAGCCTGTGCGTTTACCCACACGGTTGGTAAGGCAATCAATCCCATAACGGTCAGTATCAGTAATAAACGGTGCATCTTTCCTCAAATTGAAATCAAGTGGGCATCATTATACCAAGATCAGCTATTTTGCGTCTTCGTAGATCAAGGGGGATGAAAGCGCCTCCTTGGTAATTCAATGAAACCCAGCAAAATACCTGACATTATCTACTGTTTGCATTTTCACCATATCGGAAAGGTGTCTAAAAGACATTAAACACAGTATAGCTTGAAGCCTTATTTCGATATTTAAATCAAGACATTTTAACTTTTGAATTAATATTCCTAGATCAGCAATTCCGCAGAAAAGATCACCCTTGCAGCCCCTGAGATGTAAACCCGATCTCCGACCAGGCGCACATGCAGCCTTCCACCCCGGCTTGAAGCCTGGTACGCATTGAATGTCCGTTTACCCAATTTCTCTGCCCAGTAGGGCGCCAGCAGGCAATGTGCTGATCCTGTGACCGGGTCTTCATCGATTCCCAGTCTTGGCGCGAAGAAACGAGAAATGAAATCATAAGTTGGGTCAGCACTCCTGGCTGTGATGATCACCTCCGGTATCGCTGATTTTGCCAGTACCCAAAAATCCGGTGCTGCTTCCCGGATTGCCTGATCACTCTCAGCTTCAAAAAGATAATAATCACCTGAACGGGCACCTGTAACCACATTAACCCCCAGGATAGATTCTACATCCGGGGAAACTTCGATTGGTTCAGGGTCCAAGGCAGGGAAATCCAGCTCAACCATATCATCCACCCACCTCGCTATGAGTAATCCGCTGCGCGTGTGAAAATTAATTGGCCGATCTCGTAAGGTTGGATGCAGTTCAAATATCACTCGTGCGCTTGCCAGCGTCGCGTGTCCACACAAGTCCACCTCAGTCTTCGGCGTGAACCAGCGCAGATGCCAATCTCCATTTTTAGGGAGAAGAAAAGCTGTTTCAGACAGATTCATCTCTGCAGCAAGTGATTGCATCCATTTGTCTGGGACTGGCTTTTGCAGCAGGCAAACAGCAGCAGGATTCCCCTTGAAGGGACGATCGGTAAATGCGTCAACCTGATATAGCGTATGTGTCATGACAACCTCCGTATCATGTCAAGTATACACTGCTGCAGAGCTGATGATGTGTATATTTCGCTCCATTCTTGTCGGAGTTGCACATGAGCACAACACCTATTAAACAGCAACACAGCTTCTTTAGCCCGATAGGTTTCTTTATGCATTGAAATTGGCCAACAATGACCTAGCATTAGGCTTATCATGTCAACAGTACGACGACATTAACGCATTATCATCACCAAAAAGGGTGAATTGGATATCATCATGTTCGTATTAAGTGATACACGGCAACGAGTGACTGACCCTTAAACCCCCATGACAGGTTATCATCAAAATGCCTGGCGCAATCTAACCAAAAACCTCGATGGTTCTGGCAAAACCAAGGGGAAAAATATGCGTTGACGCTCTGAAAATGATAACTGCCCTGCTTGCCATAAACTCGGAATAAAATTAAAAAATCCCAGGAATGTCAGATGATTCCTGGGATTTGATCGCTGATAAATACAAACTCAGTAACGCAGGATCGCTGCGATATGACCCGCTTTCTCCAGGGCTTCACTTTCAGTGATAACCTTGACCTCGGCGTTTTTCTGCAAGGTCTCCTTCACAGCCATCTCTACTGCGACATCAATCCGAGCAAATTTTCCGCCGCAGAAGGGACAGGTTTCTAATTCCTGGGTGGTTAAATAACCACAGCCCTTGCAGCGATAACCCTCCTGTTCGAAATCCTGCGACACAAACAATGTCTTAACCCTGCCCGCATGGATCATATTGAGCGTATCAATTAAGCCGGTGACACCGTTGCTTCCCTTTGCCGTCTGGGTAATCGCTTGTTCAACTAGTTTTTGGTTAACCTTTATCTGGGCTGCCAAGGCTTCCTTGGTCGCCTGGGCTAACACATCGGATTGGCTGGCTGTCATACTCATCGGGAAATCTCCGACCACCAGTGACTGCCATGATTTGGGCAATTCATCCTTGAGGCGAGCTATGTTGGCATCTGTGCCGCCGATCATAATTCGCCGGATATGGTGCTGGCTGAAAAAAGCTGTCGCAAATTCAATCACTTCTTTGATATTTTGTTCAATGATATTTTCGACTTTTCCGCTGGCGTCGGCCCCACCCATCCTTCCATGCATGGCATTCCCTCCGCCGCGCTTGGTCTGCTTAACCACACCACCACTGACGTCATCTGCTTCGCTAAGCTCTCCCAGGTTAAAGGAAAATAATCTTGCGCCCTGCTTATCAACGAGAACCACACTCCAACCTGTAAAGGTATCCAAGAGACGCACCAATGGTCGAATCTTGGGTCGTGCGCCCACGTAAACTTGATCAGGGATGGTTAAGTTAAATTGGTATGTTTTGAAAAAGCCCTCCTTTTGATCTGAAAAAATTGCTAACCCCTTGGCTGACCAATCATATTCTAAATTGACAAAATCCTCAACAGCCTGGACATCCTCAGGGAGATCGATCGTTCTCAGCCCATTCTTAAGACGGAGCTTTGCGGCTTCCGTGTTAATTACGGATGGGTCGGTATTTAAATAGATACTTAAAACCTGATTCACCGCAGAATAATCCAATAGTGTCTGCAGGTCTTTTTCGGAAAACATCGTTTGCCTCCATATTTAAGTTGTGGATTTTTAAGGTGAAGAATTGATCATCGAGATCAAACATATATCTAATTTTATCTCAGATTTTCAATTCTTTCAAAACTATTTTATTGATGCACTGCTGCTGGAATCACCTCTCAGCGGCGGATTTTTATTGTCCATTACCCGGCCGTTCACCCAACGTAACAGTGAAATCCATTTCTTTACCATCACGCATGACGGTGAGGATCAAATCATCACCGGGTTGTTTGTTGAGCATCAAATATTTTAGCAATTCACTGAATTCCAGGATCTTCTGACCGTCAACAGCTGTGATGAGATCACCACCGGAATAAAAACCTTGGATTTGTGTTGCCTGATTACCTGCCCGGATACCTGCCTTATCTGACGGACCTCCGTCAACCACTTCGACGACATATGCGCCATTAGCTTGTGAAAGACCCAGATATTCTGCCTGTGTCAGGGTCAGCGAAGGTAAGGCGGATAACCCCAAATAGGGATAGGCATAGTCGCTGCCATTGATGAGCGAGGGCAGCACAAGCCTTAAGATATTTGACGAGACGGCAAACCCGATCCCGGTATTAGAAACACTGGATCCGATTGTAACACCGTTGGTTTGAATAGCCCTATTGATCCCAATCACCTCACCATTTAAATTTAACAACGGACCGCCCGAGTTGCCGGGGTTGATTGTAGCATCTGTCTGAATTAAATCACCTGCTGAGAAAAATAACCCAGCTTCGTTTTGACGTATTGAATCAAGCGTACGACCTCGTGCTGAAATGATCCCTGTCGTCATCGTACCGGTCAACCCATATGGGTTTCCAATCGCAACCACAGACTGTCCGACATACAGCTGGTCTGAATCGCCGATGGTCAGGGGCGTTAGTTCATCTGGGTCAACATCCACTTTGATGACCGCCAGGTCTGAATCCAAATCAACACCGGTCACCTGTCCAAAGACTTTCAACCCACTTGAAAAATGAACTTCAACCTCGTTTGCACCTTCAACAACATGGTAATTGGTGACGATATGCCCCTCCTTATCAATCACAAACCCCGACCCAATGCCCGCACCGTATTCTGAATAAACCTGGATCGAAACAACACCCGGACTCACTTCTTGATAGAGACTGATCAGGGCATCTTCCAGAAGTACCTCCTCCGGAATCACGTAAGACACCGTGCTGGGTACCTGAACAACTTCCGTCTCCTTGACCTCCACCGAGGTCTCCTGTTCAGCAGATTCTTCTGTCATTGTCAGAGATTCAAGATCCGGCAATGTGCATGCCAGCATAGCCAAAATTAATACGCTAACAGCCAACCATAATTTAATTTTTCGAGATTTCATTTTTACCTTCCTTTCATATCCATCATATCTTATCCCGAAATCGTTAGACATCCATTAACATTGGGACAGATTTTCATCATCATTCCGAAAATATTAACCAGATCATTATTGTCAATATATCCAAATTTGATCAGGATTGCATCCTTTTGTAGAAACTATTCCCAAACTGGATGGAAACTTTGAACCCAAATCACAGCAAACTTTTGTTCGCTGGTGTTTTTAGGTGGCATACGCAATCCTTGACGCTTAAATAGGATTATGCTACTATCTAATTAGCATCATATTCAAAAAGAATAACTCATATCTAACAAAGTGCATCTGTGAAGGAGATACTTCAATGACGAAAATTACAGGCAGGGTCATTGTCAGTGCTGTCCTCTTTGTCCTGCTGCTCTCAGGGTGTAAAATGCCAGCCTCTAAGGCCCCTGAAACAGCCACTGAAGAGATGAAAACGACCCCTATTCGCATCCAAACAGATTCCCCAAAAGCGGCAACACCGACCGAATCCGTAATACCCACTGACATAACCCCAGAGGAAGTCGTACCAACGCCCACCAACACACTACCGCCAACAGAAGTCGTCGCTGTCCCCACGCTTACGCGTCCTGCAGAATATACCCTGAAGGAGGGCGAATATATCTTCTGCATTGCCAGGCGCTTCGACCTTAACCCAGATGACCTGCTGGAGATCAACGGTCTTGGCCCCGACGATCTGCTCAGCACTGGGACGGTCTTGCAAATTCCGCAAACTGGCACATGGGAAGGTGAAGGACGTGTTCGTATTCCACACCCGACAGGACATACAGTTGAAGCAGGTGAAACCATTTACATCATCGCCTGCGATTATGGCGATGTCTCCCCGGAGGCAATCATCGCAGTCAACGGCCTGGAAGAGCCTTATGACCTCACCGTTGGACAGATGTTGAATATCCCTTAAAAACGTATCCTGACCAGCTGTGAAAAAAACAAATCCTATCCTGCGCATTTAGACAGTCCAAATGCGCAGTTTTATTTAATATAATGATCAACTGAATAACACATGTTTTCAAAGGACCTTACCACATGTCATTTAACATACTTGATCGTGAGAATCAATACAAAGGGCATGCCTTCGATGTCACCAAGGTTCACATCAGCCTGCCTGACGGTCGAGAACGATATTACGACCTGGTCGAGCATGGTAATTCTGTCACCATCATACCGGTTGACACAAAGGGCAGCATCTATTTTGTCTCCCAGCATCGCATTGGATCGAACAACACCCTGCTTGAGCTTCCTGCAGGCGTACTGAATGAAGGCGAAATGCCCTTGCAATGCGCTAAACGCGAACTTCGCGAAGAGATTGGGATGGCAGCCAGTGAAGTTAAACAACTCGGTGGTTTCTACCTGGCACCGGGCTATACCGACGAATTCATGACCATCTTCCTCGCAACTGATCTCTATGAGGCACCCTTACCACCTGACGAGGATGAGTTTCTCACTGTTGAAGTCATGCCAGCTGCAGAAGCCTATCGGAAAGCATATGCAGGAGAACTCCACGACGGGAAAACACTTGCAGCTCTTTTGCTGGCACAACCTTTTCTTGAAATCGAATCCTAGTCGCCCTCCTCATCATGGATTAGGGTATCATACAGCTGTACTGTTATAAATTAGGAACCAAAACTGAGCATATGACAGATTTCATCACCTAATAAGAAGGAAATAACTAAAACAATCCCCGATTCAGGTTATACTTAAATATTGGGTAAAACTAATTCCTGTTGCTGTGGAAATCATTCACAGACAGTGTCCCTGTTTTAGAATGTAGAAGGTTAAGTTGCTATTATTAAAAAAGGAGAATTGTTCATGACACGTCAAATGGTAATGACTGATGCCAATGAGGCTACGGCCTGGGTCGCTTATCGGTTGAACGAGATCATTGCGATCTACCCGATCACACCCTCGTCGCCGATGGGCGAGTATGCCGATGCCTGGTCTGCGGAAGGAATCCCAAATATCTGGGGGACTATCCCGGATGTTACAGAAATGCAAGCTGAGGGCGGTGCCGCAGGGGCAGTACACGGTGCACTGCAAGCCGGCGGCCTGACCACCACCTTTACTGCTTCCCAGGGATTACTCTTGATGATCCCCAATATGTACAAAATCGCCGGTGAACTCACATCGACCGTGTTCAATGTGAGCGCTCGTTCCGTAGCAGCACAGGCGCTTTCTATCTTCGGCGACCACACCGATGTGACCGCCACCCGTGCGACTGGTTTCGCCATGCTCGCCAGCGGTTCAGTTCAGCAGGCACAGGATATGGCTCTGATTGCCCAGGCTGCCACATTACGCAGCAGGGTACCTTTCCTGCACTTCTTCGACGGTTTCCGAAATTCCCATGAAATTTCAAAAATTGAACGGTTGGATGAAGCAGACCTGCGGGCATTGATTGATGACGAGACCGTCATACAGCACCGCTCACGCGCGCTTTCACCTGACCATCCAGTCATACGCGGAACAGCCCAGAATCCTGATGTCTTCTTCCAGGGGCGTGAAACTGTCAACCCCTATTATGATAAGACGCCAGAGATCGTTCAGGATGTGATGGATGCCTTTTCAGAACAGGTCGGTCGCAGCTATCATCTCTTTGACTATAACGGTGCACCTGATGCAGAAAAAGTGATTATGTTGATGGCTTCTGGAACCGAAACTGCTGAGGAAACTGTAAAAACATTGGTAAAGACCGGTGAAAAGGTTGGTGTGGTCTCAGTTCGCCTTTATCGACCTTTCTCCATCCAACACCTGATGGAAGCCCTCCCCAGCACCGTCAAAGTTATTGCAACCCTTGATCGCACCAAGGAACCCGGCGCTATGGGTGAACCACTTTTCCTTGACATTGTCAATGCAGTTAAAGAAGGCATGGAACTGGGAATCGCACCCTTTGAAAATGAGCCGAAAGTGATTGGGGGTCGGTATGGCCTTTCTTCCAAAGAATTTACACCCGCTATGGTTAAAGGGGTATTCGATGAGATGGAAAAAGCCACTCCTAAGAAGCACTTCACTGTGGGTATTATTGATGATGTGACCCATACCAACCTAGATTGGGATCCCACTTTTGAGATCCTGACTGAAGATGTGGTCCAGGCGATGTTCTTCGGCCTCGGGGCAGACGGCACAGTGGGCGCTAACAAGAACTCGATCAAGATCATCGGGGAGGAAACAAAGAACTATGCCCAGGGTTACTTCCAGTACGACTCGAAGAAATCCGGCGCAGTGACCGTTTCACACCTTCGATTTGGCCCCGAACCGGTCCGAGCACCTTACTTGATTGCAGAAAATGAAGCGAGCTTCCTGGCCTGCCACCAATTTTCTTTCCTTGAAAAATATGACATGCTGAAATATGCCCGTCCCGGCGGTATTTTCTTACTCAACAGCATTTATGAACCCGAAAAAGTCTGGGATCATCTTCCCGCCAAAGTGCAGGAAGCTTTGATTGAAAAAGATTTGCAATTTTATTGTGTTGATGCTTATAATGTTGCCCGTCAAACCAAAATGGGTCAGCGCATCAACACCATCATGCAGACCTGTTTCTTCGCTATCAGCGGCATTTTGCCCAAAGATGAGGCAATTACTGAGATTAAGAAATCAATCAAGAAAACTTACGGTAAACGTGGCGAAGCGGTTGTCAAACAAAATTACGCTGCTGTCGACAGTGCCCTTGATAATATGGTCAAGATTGAGGTGCCTAAAAAGGTCACCAGTGATATTCCCATGCTTCCAGCAGTTCCTGATGAAGCCCCTGAATATGTCCGTGAGGTCCTTGGCAAGATGATTAAACGGAACGGCGATGATGTCAAGGTGAGTGAAATGCCGGTAGACGGCACATTCCCATCCGGAACAACCCAATGGGAGAAACGCAACGTCGCCCTGGAGATCCCTGTCTGGGATCCCGATGTCTGCATCCAATGTGGTAAATGTGCATTTGTGTGCCCACATGCTGCCATCCGCACCTTAGTATATGAGGACTCCTACCTCGAAAACGCCCCGGAAACATTTAAATCAACCAATGCGAAATTCCGAGAGTTCCGTGACGGCTGGTCCTACACCGTTCAGGTAGCCCCAGAGGATTGCACCGGCTGCGGTATGTGCATTGAAGCCTGCCCTGCAAAAGATCGGAAGAACCCGGGACGCAAAGCGATCAATATGGCACCCCAACCGCCCCTTCGCGAGCAAGAAGCAGAAAATTGGGCTTTCTTCGATGCGATTCCCTACCCTGACCGCAAGAGCTTTACACCGCATACGGTTAAAAATTCACAGCTCCTGGATCCCCTGTTTGAGTTCTCCGGCGCCTGCCCTGGCTGCGGCGAAACACCATATATCAAATTAGCAACCCAGTTGTTCGGCGATCGTATGGTCATTGCAAATGCAACGGGATGCTCTTCGATCTACGGCGGCAACCTGCCCACAACACCTTACACCTTCAATGCAGAAGGTCGAGGACCCGCCTGGTCCAACTCACTGTTTGAAGACAACGCCGAGTTCGGCCTGGGAATGCGCCTGACCATCGATAAATTCGTTGAAATTTCCCACGAACTCCTTGAGAAACTGGCAGATGATGTCGGTCGGGACCTGGCAGAAGCCTTGCTGAATGCCAGTCAGAAAGATGAAGCGGAAATCGAAGCACAGCGCGATCGGGTTGCGCAGCTCAAGGAAAAACTTCAAGGAATGAAGACCCCCACTGCACAAAACCTGCTCTCCATCGCTGATTACCTCGTGCGTAAGAGTGTGTGGATCATCGGCGGTGACGGCTGGGCCTATGACATCGGCTATGGCGGCTTGGATCATGTCCTTGCTTCAGGACGGGATGTTAACGTGCTGGTCCTCGACACCGAAGTCTACTCCAACACCGGCGGTCAATCCTCCAAGGCGACCCCCCGAGCAGCCGTGGCGAAGTTCGCTGCCAACGGTAAGGACCTGCCCAAGAAAGACCTGGGCATGATGGCGATGTCATACGGTTACGTATACGTAGCACGTGTGGCCATGGGCGCCAGCGATCGGCAAACACTTCAGGCTTTCCGTGAAGCTGAAGCATATAATGGCCCATCACTGATCATTGCTTATACGCACTGCATTGCCCACGGCATTAACATGAGATTTGGTCTCAAGCAGCAGAAACTTGCTGTAAATTCTGGCGTGTGGCCGCTGTATCGCTATAACCCCGAATTGGCAGAGAAGGGCGAAAATCCCCTTTCAGTTGACTCCAAGGAGCCAACGGTGCCGGTGGAAGATTATGCTTACAACGAAACCCGCTACCGCATGCTCTTGCAGAGCAATGAGGAAAGGGCAGAGATGCTGATGGCAAAGGCCAAACGCGATGCTGCCAGCCGCTGGAACCTTTATAAGCAAATGGCGGAAATGCAGTACACCAAGCCTGAAGAGGACGCCTAAATTAATTTCGCGTCAGTTTAATCTGAGTATAATAATGGTGATGAACCTTGATTCATCACCATTTTTTATTCTCATAGACCTGTGACATCGGAAAACACAAAACAAGTTATAACGGAGGAACAATGATAGACCTGAAAACAACCTACCTCGGTCTTGAACTGGCCAACCCCCTGGTGGCAGCGGCCGCACCCTTCTCAAAGAAAACTAACAACGTCCGCAAAATGGAAGACGCTGGGATCAGTGCCGTTGTAATGTATTCACTCTTTGAAGAACAAATTGTCCAGGACAGCCTGGCATTCAACTACTATATGGAGCGCGGAACCGATCGCTTCGCCGAATCGCTGGATTATTTCCCGGACCTGGACCGCTATAATGTGGGTCCTGATGAATACCTGGAGCGGATCCGCAAGAACAAAGCAGCAGTAGACATCCCGATCATCGCCAGCTTGAACGGTGTTTCCAACACCGGATGGATTGAATATGCCCAGAAGATGGCTGAAGCCGGAGCGGATGCCCTTGAGTTAAACACCTACTACATCCCCACAAGCCCGGAAACCACAGCAAGGCAGTTAGAGGATAACTACGCTGAACTGGTGACTTCGGTATGTGAAAACGTATCTGTCCCTGTTTCAGTCAAGTTGAGTCCTTACTTCTCTGCTCTGCCCAACCTGCTGTCGCGATTGAGTAAATCCGGAGCGGCTGGGTTTGTTTTGTTTAACCGCTTCATTCAACCTGATCTGGACATTGAAAACCTGGAAGTAGACACAACCCTGCAGCTTTCCACCTCCGCAGAACTGCTCCTGCCCCTGCGCTGGATGGCCCTCCTCTACGGCCGCATCAATGCCGACCTGGCTTTGACCAGCGGTGTTCACACCGGCTTTGACCTGATCAAATCAGTCATGGCAGGTGCGAATGTGGCGATGGTTACCTCAGAATTTGTCGCTAAAGGGATTGGTCGCGCCAAGGAGATGCTGGCTGAAATGGAAAACTGGATGGCAGCCTATGAATATAAGTCCGTTGAGAAGATGCGCGGCAGCATGAGCCAGAAGAATGTAGCAAACCCAGCTGCCTTCGAACGGGCCAATTACATGAAAGCCCTCCAGACCTACGATAATAAATTGCC
>CAYTXE010000017.1:0-2047 GCA_964441045.1 uncultured Candidatus Brevefilum sp. | reverse complement strand
GTGCGGTCATAGCCTGAAGAGGTATCGAGGCGCATCAGGCGTATGCACGGTTCATGGGAACCGGGCAAACCGCACCCTACACCTTAAACCCTCACATACCGCTCAATGATCACCTCATGCTCAGGGAGAAGCTCCGGCAGCTGGTCCAGTGCGAAAAAGCATGCCTCAGCTACCTCAACTGACGGTACAAACCCGGTTTCACCGATCAATTCCCCCTGAAAGAGCACCTCCAGCCTCGCCATCTCATTAGAATGGATGACTTGAAGGAGCTTAAGTATCTTGATCTCAAATCCCGATTCCTCAAGAATTTCCCGCTTGATAGCTGCTTTCGGGTCCTCATGATTTTTCATATACCCTCCTGGGAAAGCCCAGGGAACATCCTTGCGATAGGTATGTTTGAACAAGAGTATCTCCCCCTGTTGATTAAGGATCAGGGCACTGATGCTAACAACAAATTTCCGGTTTCCCAGCCAAAGGATGGGGGCTCGGATCCCCATTGGTAAAGGCAGAACCCGCCATAACCAGTATAAGAATTTTTTCATCAATCCATTGTCTCCGCAACCACACTCACCACACCCCGGGGATGAGCCGATAGCGCACTTCCTGCGCATAGTCCTGGTAGCCATCCAGGGATTCCTTCAAGAAGTTATCCTCCAAGCGCGTACGGATGACGGTTAACAAGAAGGTCAGGAACACGGGGATAAAGGTCCACCAGGAATCGAGCAGGAAAGGTGTCGCCACATAGGTAAGCAAAGCACCGGCATATCCCGGATGCCTGATCCAGCGATAAGGTCCACTGCTGATTACGTGATGCCCGCGCTCTGTTTGCAGGCGCACCATGCCGGAGAAAAAGCGATTTGCCATCAAGGCAGCGGTCCCCAGGGCATTGCTCGCCATGAAAAATAACACGGCTGCCGCTTTGATCGTCCAGCCAAAATCCGCTGACGAACCGAAACGTCCATCCAATCCTGCTACGATCGGGATGGCTGCACCGACCACACCCATCAAAGGCGCCAGCTGCTTATCCCAGGACTCAGGATTGTCATGTTCCAGGTATTTACCGCGCTCCCTGATCAAGTCAGGATGCTTCCGTCCAGCCAGCGTGCGGCTGACGATGAAACCCAGCAGGCTGAAAGCGAAATAGACCCAGGCTTCCCACCAACCCCACCGCCAAGAGATCAGCAGGGGCAGCATGGGCATGATGACGATGAAAACGATTAACATCAACAATACTTTTGGTGTTACAAGGGGTTGTTTTTCTGCCATAACGCACCTTCTTTATGAGTATGAAGACCGCTATTCATTATACAACAGCCGCACCCACCAACACCAAAATATTAAGTTCCGCCTTAATGCGTGACATGTTTTGACATCAATTATTCGTAGATATCTCGGTGCGGTCACAAACAGACCACACCCGACAATTATTATTGTTTTGTTGTAGGGCGGGTTCCGGTTATGAACCCGCCAATATCTATGAAGCCGCTATTCTATTTTTCTTCCTTCATTCAGCCTTTTTCGCCTGCGCAGCCAATACCAATTTGCAGGGAATCGCCAATAACTGTGTTCGGTCATCCGCTCCATAACAAACGTCTCGCTGAATAACGCCTCAACCGCCTCTGGGTCATAGCCCACCATCTTCTTACCCTGCTGACGCGGCGTGAAAGCATTCAGAAGGAAAATTCCCCCCGGCACAACGATATCGCTTAACCCAGAGATGAATCCCTCAACCTGCTCGGAATCCAGCAAATGAAAACAGCCGATATCATAAGCCAATTGTATCGGTGGAAGATCCAGCAGATCCAACCTGCTGACATCTCCTGTATAGAAAGCGGTTCGATCCAGAACCTGCGCCTTTCGTGCGGCGTTGTTTGCCCGCCGGATTGCCAGAGGAATAAAATCAACGCCAATCACATCCCACCCATCTGCTGCAAGCGCAATACATTCGCGCCCCTCTCCACAGCCAAGATCCAGAATATTGGTGTTTGCCTTATCGAAATCCTTTAATGTTTGTGTGATTTCAACAGGTAATTGCTCAAGTTTCCAA
>CAYTXE010000016.1:0-29320 GCA_964441045.1 uncultured Candidatus Brevefilum sp. | reverse complement strand
TGGCACTTTCTGGCATCGCACGGTCAAATGTCAGGATCATGTTCATCAGGACGTCACCAAATGAGAAGTTGCTGCCATCATGCCATTTGACTTTGGAGTACAGGTCATCAGGATAGGTAACAGTGCCAACGCTTTTTACAGTCAAGCCATTGGCAAGCACGTCAGAATAAGTGGCAACATCATCAATATAGCCTGCAATCCGCCCTGCAGCGCCAGTCGCAGCGCCTTCAGCATCCGCAGCCGTGGTGGCAGCTTCAGCAGCAGCATCCGCCGCGGCTTGAGCTGTATCCACATCAGCGGCAGCAGCGGCATCAGCAGCAGCCGTCGCAGCGGCATCAGCAGCATCCGCAGCAGCCGTGGCGTTTTCGCCAGCAGCAGCCACATCCGCTTCCGCCATGGCGGGCAGGTCGTTCAACATCATGGTGTAATACTCTGGGACGGTCATAAAGGTCTGCGCTGCAGCATCCCAATAAGCCCAGGCATCACCGGGGACAACGATCGTATCAGCAAAGCTCAGGTCCATCCAATCCAGCGAGAGTGCGATGGGGGTGCCGGTTTTAACAACCATTGAGCCGCTTTCGAAGTGATTTGGCCAAACAAGGCCGGTGAAGGGATCATACGAATAAGCTGTTTCACCAAGCCCTCGGTTCGGCATCATATCATAAACCCAGTTCGTACCGGCGATGGGGTTCCAGGGCTCGGTCAGAATGCTGGGCATGGCAACGGTAATCGTGCCGCCCTCGATAGGATCACCATTCTCATCTGCACGATGAATGGTTTGTGCCCACAAGCCAGAGCCTGCCACACCTGCGTAAAGGTCAGCTGCAACGCTGATATCCGTCAACTTGGGGGTGATGGAACCCTGGTCATACAACCAGATACGAGCAGAATCTTCCAAAGAAAGTGGAAGCGCTTCAGCAGCCAACGCCAATCGTTCTGCATCGGTAGCATAATTGTAAGCACCAAGCAGGTCAGAAATCTCGTAGAAACGGGAGTCGTTTTGATAGGCTTGCCATAAGGGATAGGGAAGGCCCATGTCGGTATAGAAGAATGCGAAGTTATCGGTCAGCAAGCGAGGAACAGCTGTGGTGATCCATCCGCCGGTATAGACATGGAAGCCGCCCTCAGCAGGATCGCTGCCGATCCAGATCGGGGAAGCATCTGCAGATGACTTGTAATCGCGGAAGGTCGTGAAGCCGATATCCTCTAACTGGTTGGCTACGTAATCGCCAATATCCAGGCGCTCGTCCTCGATACGAATAAGCATGTGGATTTCGACAGGTTCGCCTTCGTAGGACCAGACACCATCGACCATTTCAGCACCAATCTTGGGCATTTCTTCGTCGAAGATTGCCTTGGCTTTTTCTTTGTCATAGGCATATTTGACTTCAAGTGCACGAACTTCAGCAGCTAATGAAGCGGTGTCGGCAGCAGCCGAATTCAAACACGTCCAGCGGGGGGTACCCAAACCACCTAAAAGGTCATCCACCAGGAATTGGCGATCGACCAGGTAGTTCATAGCTTCACGCATCTTCGCAACACCAAAGGGGTTCAAGGTCCCGTCATTGAAAATGGGGCCAGCGGGGTTGAGGGTCAGCTCGTTGTAGGAACCTGATGAGAAATAGGTGTCAATGGCATCTGAAGCTTCAATACGTGCAGCAATTTCAGGATCTGAAATTGTGTAAGCATAGACATCCATATCACCCGTCTCAAGTCGGTTAACCGCAGCATCAGAGCTGGGCTCTTCAAAGATGATAACCTCGTCCGGCCATGCACCCTTGCGAGCGGAAGCTGCTGGCTCAGGGAAAGCGGTCAAATCATAATCGGGCACAAATGCTGTAGCTTCCAGCGCGACCTCAGGATAATCAACCGGTACGTAGGCAGCAACGAGGTCTGCAACCGTGGCAGCATCTGTGGGTGCCTGAGCAGCAGCGGCGGCAGCAGCTTCAGCAGAAGCAGCGGCAGCAGCAGCTGATTCGTCAGCCGCAGCGATAAGATCTGTCAGGTCAGGGGGTTCCTCGGTGGGTTCCTCAGTGGGTTCCTCGGTGGGTTCCTCGGTGACCACCTCTTCGGTTGGCTCCTCCGTGGGTTCAGCAGCTGGTTGGCATGCAGCCAAAACCAGGCTCGCCACGATGAGAAGGCTTACGAATAAAAATGTGTAACGTTTCATTTTTTCTCCTCCATAACAAATTATTTTTTGTCAGGAATCTAGTGAATTGAACTTAGTTGGGAAATATTGAGGATTTATTGGTCGGCTTCCATCACCTCCTTAAAATTTACTTGTTCTTCTGAGTTATCCATGTGAAACAAATTAGTGAATTAAATATATGCAACTAGAGATACCTACAGATATCTGTAATTATACCTATTTATAAGAAAATATAGCATAGGAATCATACTGCGTCAAGAAAACGCATCTTCAGCGAACACATTGACTCAGGCTCAAAATAGAATTTAATCTTAGATATATTTAATATTATTTGATTATCATTAATATAACTAAATAAGGATGATTGATTTTCTTTAGGATATCCAATAATTACCTTAATATATTATATAATGGATAATCTTTTTCAAAGTGAGGTGTTCATCCCTGTTTTAATATTTATTTACAAATTCTTCCCAGTCTTAACATCATTGAATGTCGATCGATTCCACTTTTGAGGCATAAATTAAAACATCACAGGTAGTATTGATTGGATTATAAATACCGCATGCCGCGTGCTCACAGCATCAAACACCAGGTTGAGCCTAAAATCCCAGAACAGACAGCTTCTTAGAATAATGAAAGTGGTTTCGGCTGTAATAAGATTTAATATTTCATTTGCTCATACAGCCGAGGATCATTAAACAAAAAGAGAGGCTGTCAAACAACAGCCCCTCTTGATTTTTATGTTAAAATCCTACCGAAACCAAACTTGTGTAGCGAAAAGGGTGAAGAGCACCCAGACCACTGCAAAAACCAACACAATCAACAAGCCTGCAGATACTGCATACCAGGTGAACCTCCGAGCCTCGGACTTTGTCATCTTTTGCCCTTCATGTCGGTTTGCAGTTCTTTTCGCACGCCTTTCTCGCCGAACACGCCTATCGTGCCACGGCATCCCATCTACATCCATATTGCAGATGATCCGACCGTCATCATCCTCGTACTGTTTTGGTTTACATGTCATAACAAATTGATCTCTAATCGTAAAGATGGCAAACAACCGTGTGACCGGGTTCAACTTCTTTGGCTTCAGGGACGACTTTTTTACAAATATCCATACATTCCCTGCATCGTGTGTGGAATTTACATCCAGAAGGTGGGTTTGCCGGTGAGGGAATGCTGCCTTCCAGGATTATGCGTTTCCGCTTGGCTGCCGGATCAGGAACTGGGGCTGCGCTTAAGAGTGCTTGCGTATACGGATGTAATGGATTTTTAAATATCGCATCTTTACTGCCAACCTCCACCAAATCACCCAGGTACATAACGCACACCTCATCAGAGATATGCTCAACCACCGAAAGGTCATGCGAAATGAACAGGTATGTCAGGTCCAAATCTTTCTGCAGGTCACCAAGGAGATTGATGATCTGAGCCTGAATGGATACATCCAACGCCGATACGGGTTCATCGCATACAACGAACTCAGGGAGCAGTGCTAGCGCTCGAGCAATGCAGATGCGCTGGCGCTGTCCGCCGGAAAACTCATGTGGGTAGCGATCTTTATAGTACGGCTGCAAGCCGCAGATATCCATAATGTGATCGATATAATCGTCAAACTTATCTTTCGGTGCAAGACCGTGTTCTCTTACCGCCTCACCAATGATCTCGCTGACGGGAAGCCGTGGCGAGAGACTCGAATAGGGATCCTGAAATATGATCTGCATCTTAGGGCGCATTGCGCGCATTTCTTTGCGATTAAGTGAATAGATATCGATCCCATTGATGTACACTTCGCCATCGGTTTTATCATTCAAGCGCAAAATTGTTTTCCCAACCGTGGTTTTTCCGCAGCCAGATTCACCCACCAGGCCCATTGTTGTGCCACGTTTGACATTAAAGCTGATCCCATCAACTGCCCGAACATTTCCCACAACCCGCTGCAGCAAGCCTGCTTTGATCGGAAAATACTTCTTGAGGTTCTTTACCTCAAGGATATTATCATTTTCATGTTCGAGTGCGTTTGCACTTTTAATCTTTTCTTCCATCTTAATCCTCTACTGGCTCTTCAATGTAATGATAACAGGTGACCATATGCGTAGGTGTAACATACACTTCCTTGGGATACTGACCAGCACATACAGGCATTCGGCGGTTGCAGCGATCCCTGAAATAACAATAATTCGGCATGTTAATGGGGTTTGGCACATTCCCAGGGATTGTGTAGAGTCGCTCCACCGACTTGTTTACAACTGGTTTGGAAGCCATAAGACCAACAGTGTAGGGGTGAAGTGGATTGTGGAAAACCTCTAGTGCCGTTCCTTTTTCTACAATACGACCCGCATACATAACCACAACATAATCTGCCATCTCAGCGATAACTCCCAGATCATGTGTTATCAGCATAATACTTGAGTTAATCTGATCCTTGAGGTTCCTGAGCAGGTCAAGTATCTGCGCCTGAATGGTCACATCAAGTGCCGTAGTGGGTTCATCTGCAATAATGAGTTTGGGTTGGCAGGCAAGCGCCATAGCAATCATGATGCGCTGCCGCATCCCCCCGGAAAGCTCATGAGGATACATCATATAGACTCCGGTATTATCGGCGATTCCCACTGTGTCAATCATCTTGAGCGTCAGTTCTTTCACTTCTTCTTTCAGCATATCTGGATGATGGAGCTTGATAACCTCGTCAATCTGTTCACCTGAACGAAAGACCGGGTTGAGGCTTGTCATAGGCTCTTGAAAGATCATGGATATCATGGCACCACGAATCGTCTCCATGACCTGTGTTGGTGTTTTCGCTATATCGTAAGCCTTGTCTCCACGATCAAAGCGAATAGAGCCTTCAACAATCTGCCCTTGTGGTCGCTGCACTAATTGCATCAGTGAGAGGGCGGTAACAGACTTGCCGCAGCCAGATTCACCAACAACGCCTACTGTCTTGCCTTTGGGTATTTCAAAAGTCACCCCGTCAACTGCCTTGACCGTACCAATATCTGTGAAGAAATAAGTGTGAAGATTATCGAACTCAACAACGTTGTTAGAGCTCTTCATCGAAGTCAGATACTCACTTTCGGGAACATGCCTCCGATTGCGTTCCTTTTCGATCGCATCGATGATCCGCCTGTTTTCACGTGAAATTTGTGCTGACTCCCTGGCTGAAATCCGGTTAATATCATTAGGTTTGGTGATTTTTTTTACCCGATCTATCAGCGTTCTCTTATTATTTGCCATCGTTCGACCTACCTTTTCATCTTCGGGTCAAATGCATCCCGAAGTCCATCACCAACAAAGTTAAACCCGAGAACAGTCAAGAGGATCAACAAGCCTGCTGGCAACCACATAAACCAGAAGTTGGTCATCACATAAGCATCTGAAGAAACATTAATGATGCTTCCCCAGGATGCCAGCGGGTATTTGACACCAAGGCCTAAAAAGCCCAACGTCGCTTCAGAGATAATGATGCCCCCAAGCCCAGCTGTCGCTGTCACAATTAGCAGCGGCATGACGTTAGGAACAAGATGCCTGAAAATTCTGCGGCTCGTGCGAATGCCAGATGCTTCTGTTGCAATCATGAATTCCTGCTCTCGGAGAGAGAGGATTTGACCGCGGACAACCCGTGCAACACCAGTCCAACCCAGGATACCCAGTATAGCCATCAAAAGGAATATCCTCGACCTGGGTTCAACTTCCAATGTGTCCATTACCGAGCCAAATATAATAACGATAGGGTAAAACGGGATGCTGTTGAAAAGATCCACAAAGCGCATCAGCGCAGTATCCACCGCACCGCCAAAGTACCCGGAGATGCCACCGATGATAACGCCAAGAACAATCTCAATAATGACAACCACAAAGCCAACAAGCAGGGAAACCCGCCCACCGTACATCAGCCGAGTCATAACATCCATACCATTATTGTCAAGGCCAAGCGGGTGGATGGCAGAAGGCAATTCATATTGACTGATCAACTCAGTAGGCATTCCCTTTTTAATATAATAATTAATATTCACGAGTTCAATGACATATTCAATGGTTTCGCCATTTTCATGCTTAAATGTGACCTTATTTTCGTCGTTCCTGATTCCTTCACGAATTGCTGATTTATATTCGACCGACAGGAATTCATTTTGATCGAGAGGATTAACAATGATGTTGGACACCTCGGCATATGCTTCACCATCGCTGTCAAAGATTGTATTTTGACCTTCCGCGTAGCCAATCGTATAGGATTGATCATTCACTGAGAAAGCGGTTTCTTCCTTTGCTATAGCACTTGCGCTGGCAAGTTTAAACTCATAAGAATTGATGTGTTCAACCTCTGCTACATCATAGGCGTCGTAAACATTCAGTGTAGCCAGTGCTAAATCATGCTCCGTGGATATCTGTTGAGCTTTACGTTTTCTTGTGATTCGATATGCTACGCCATCCAACTCAAAATTGTTGTCGCCATCTGCTATTGCAGACTGATAGGCTTCAACTAACCCATCAGGCAAAGCATTATTATCAATAGGGTTCATCCTTCCAAGCAATTCTTCAGCAATGGGGTCAAGCTGCATTATACGATAAGTGTCCTCAACCACAGCACTGAAGTAGTAAAAACTGTCACCAACAGTAAATGTTTCTTCATTATTGCTTAGCGCCAATAAAAATTGTGCCTTTTCAGCATCTCCAAAGCTTTCGCCCTCCACTATAGAATAGCGGAGTTCGTTGTTGAAGATCGCACCTGCATAATCCTTGGTCATCGTGCCTGTATTAGTAAATACTTGTGTCTGCCCGTAGGGAGAAAACAAAGGCCCAAGAAACGAAAACGTGAACATGAAAACGAGAATGACCAACCCAACAACTGCAAGCTTATTGCGAATAAAACGTTTAAAAACAAGCATGCCCGGGGAGAGGGATTTAACGCGCCTGGCGTCGTCGAGTCGCATTTCCTCATTGGCTTGCTCAGTCATTTTAACTTCCGGTTCTTCACTTGAAATATTATTTATATTTGACATAAGCCGCCTCTCTCAATTCACTCTCACACGTGGGTCCACAACTGCATACATGATGTCTGCAACGATCAGACTCACCTGTGTCAGGATGATGAGAAATGTTGTGTAAAACATGGCAAACGGAATGTCACCACGTACCATGGCTATATAGGAAATGTAGCCAATACCAGGAATCTGGTAGAGTGTCTCAGTAATCTGTGCACCGCCAAACATTGATGGTAATAAATAACTCATATATGATACAAGTGGAATCAGTGTGTTCCTGAACGCATGCTTGTTGATAACGATTTTTTCTGGAAGCCCCTTTGCCCGGGCGGTACGGATATAATCGGAGTTAAGAACTTCTAACATATTCGTTCGCGTGTAGCGCATGAGCCCCCCAATCGAGAGCATCATGAGCGTCACGATGGGTAAAACCATATGATAAGCAATATCAAGCACCTGCTGAAATGAAGTCATCGAAGTGTGGAATCTACCGGTCAATCCATACAGGTCAAACCAACCCAACTTAATTGAAAAAACATATTTCAATATGGTTGCAAGGAAAAATGTTGGCAGCGATATCCCCATCAAAGCGAATACTGTAATCGCATAATCCGTTTTACTGTATTGTTTCCTCGCCGCTAAAATTCCCAAAGGTATTGCGATGACGATTTGCACAATAAAGGTGACAATATTGATGATCACAGAATACCAGATCACCTGGTTAAATTTTTCTGTCACAGGAATGCCGTAATGCCAGGACTCGCCGAAATCTCCTTTGATTGCATTCCCAACCCATCCAAAATAACCTGGAATAATACCAACATCAAGGTGATAGACGCTGTTTAGCTGATCCAACCACTCCTGATACGTCTTGGTGCTCAAAGGATTGGTTGCCCGTTCCCTTGCTACCGTTTCTACATAGGATGAAGGTAGTGAGCGGATGACGGCATAGATTACCATCGCACCAAAAAACACGATAAATATGCCTAAGACAATTCTCCTTATAATAAAATTTTTCATGTCGTTCCCTAACCCTACAAATATATTTTTGTTAATGTCGTATTCTTAGCGTAATAAAGAGTGAGCCCACCCTAAGGTGGGCTCACAATTACTTACATATCGCATCGTAAAAACTACTAATTCATTTCGACCAATTCAATGTCATTCAGCCAGCCCCAGAAGGTTGTGATATCAGGGGTAAGGGTATCGAGTTTAATGCGCTCGGTGCTGAAGATGATCACGTTGAGTCGTTGATAGGTTGGGATCTCTACTGCCCAGTCAATGAGGAGGTCAAGGGCCTGCTTATAAATCGCTTTACGATAGGCTTGATCATCGCTTAGTCGGGCATCAACAATCAGTTGATCCAAATCGTCGTCTGTGATGTGATAGTGATTAGAATCTGATCCACCTGCACCCACAACGCCGGAGCTGTGATAGACCTGGTACATGTCGGGGTCAATTGTGGTGCCCCAGGCAGCGGTCCATAATTCTTGTGTAGCTGCATCGAGTGCATCCCAAAGAATGTTGGCGTCAGCAGGATCATTGATCTTGAGTTCCATGCCAAGTTTGGCCAGGGATTCCTTTGCAGATGTCAAAATGGCAAATGCAGGATGGTCGCCAGTGCCGTCACCAGGAACGATGACTTCGTAGGTGAGTTTTGCTCCTTCAGGAGCAGCAGTGAGTACACCGTTTTCTACAGTGAATCCTGCCGCTTCAAAGAAACCAAGTGCAGCAGCTTCAGCTGCAGCAACTTTATCTTCCAGGGGCATATCAGCGGTGTATATCGTTTCACCATTGACGTCAACAGAGAACGCGAGCTGATAACCATCGTCGGTCGGCTGAGGTGCCGCCCAGGAAGTGTTTGAGATCGGGTAGTTAATGACGGAAGCGCCTTCACCATAGTAGCTGTCAATCGCGAGGTCGCGGTGGACTGCCAAAATCGTGGCAAAGCCTTTGCGCAGGTTCTTGGACGCATCAGAGCCCGGTTCACCCGCAACATTGACGGTGGCGGCGTTGATACCGACATAACCATAACCAAGGTTGTCAACCATGCTTGAGCTGATCACGTCACCAGTCATCTCGCCGTTGGTGTTGTAAGATTTAACTTCAGCATAACGCTCTGATGAATAGGTCATCTCGCCTGCATCAGCGGTACCGGTTTGGACGGCTGATGGAACCTCAGCAGAAGCTGTTTCCTTGAATTGAATCTCTTTGATCTTGGGGCAGCCACGGTAGTAGTTCTCATTGGCTTCGAAGTAAACAACTCGGTTGTCGTACTGAACATACTTGTACGCACCTGCGCCCATAGGGGTCGCTGTCAGGCTTTCCTGCTTGGACAGGTCACCAAAGTCGAACCCAAACATATTGTTTTCATAGTCATATTTGTCAACATCACCATAGTAATGCAATGGTGTAACCTGGATGCCAAGAATGGAGTATACAGCGGGGGCTGAAAAAGCATTCACCGTTACTTCCACAGTGTAGTCGTCAACCTTGACGATACCGGCAATATTGGGAACACCCTCGTCACCCATTGATTCGTCCATTGGACCCCAGTAGCCGATGAAACCAGACTTTACTTTGGCGTACACATCAGCTTCGTCGGTCGACTCAAACGGGAAGGCTTCTTGAACATCGTTCTCATAGCATGCGTAGATTTCGTTTGCATAGTCTTCCATGGTTGGGAATGATTCAACCAGGTCAAAGACGGTCTCAGTGCATCCGGTTGTAAAGGCACCATCCTCACCTACATCGCCGAAGCCCCACATGACCATACCAAACATAACTTCCATACCTTCAACACCTTCAATTTCTTCGTATGGATAACCAGCATAATCAGCTGCGTAGCCTGAGTAATTTTCTTTCACGTAATTTACGATCTTTCCAGCTTCATATAGAACTTCAGCGTCCATGCGAGTCCATAGATCGTCTTGCTGTTCCTGGGTCCAGCTATCTTCCTCTGACCACTCGTGATCAGCTCCTGCGGCATAGATCGCTTCGAACATTTCATCGTACTTGTCATAAACTTCAGTTGTGGTTTGGGTCTGATAGTCCTTCAAACCAACAATGTCATAGGATGCCAAAGTCGTTGAGCCAACATAGGTTGGGTCAAGGAATGTATAGTACGTGAAGATGATGTCGTCGGCGGTGACGGGTTCTCCGTCAGAGAATTTCATGCCAACGCGAAGTTTTGCGGTGTACTTGGTTGTATCCGAAGCTTCATCATAAACCACGCTGGTGTCCGCCGGTCCCTTGTAAAGATAGTCGGTACCGTTGTAATTTCTTGTTTCACCTTCAATGGCGTTACTAATAATGCCGCCTACACGATCAGTCGTCAGAAGACTAATCTGTGTCATTGCAGCAACATCAGCGTCGTACCCGGTGTCCGAGAAAAACGGGCTGAACTTCTGTGAGAAATCGTTATACGCAACGACCAACGGGGTATCGATGGTTGGTTCCGTTGGCAGATTCTCGCCAAAAGGCTGATTCTCAAAAGCAGGTTCTTCCACCACCTCTTCGGTGGGTTCTTCCACCACCTCTTCGGTGGGTTCTTCCGTTACTTCTGCGGGCGCTTCCGGCTCTTCAGTGGCAACCGGAGTTGGCGTCGCACAAGCAGCAAGCAAGCCTGTGAACATGATGCCCACAACCAGAACGGAAATGAGCTTTTTAAACTTAAACATTTTATTTTCTCCTCTTCTACAATAGTAAATTTTTTAGAATGCGACCAGTTAACTATAATCTAAAAATTATTATTGTCAAATTAATTAGTCAGTATAAAACAAAAATCATCCATACTACTTTTCTTTTCAAGGCAGATGTAATTTTTTTAAAGTTGATATTGAGAATCTTAATTATTCTTGGTATCTCACTTTATACTTTTGTAATGACATTGTCTGCTTAGGTAACTCCCATCGGGAATGGCAACATCCTGAAGAGGTCGTCACCCTTCCGGGTACAGGCTACCCGAGGGAAGCCAGACATGAGTTTTGTATGCATAGGAATACAATTAAAATCGCGTTCCCATAAAATTGAACATTGTGCAGGGGTAAACCTGCCTTAGCCCCCCAAAAGGGGGCATTGTCTACCCGTTTGCCTATGAGTAAAACCTTGCCGGAGGCAGACTTCCAAAGGGTTCCCCTACGTTTGAAATCGTATCCAATAATGTAAGTAAATCTCAATATGCATGCCTTGATTGAAAAATCATTCTTCAACACTTATCAGAACTTGCATTGATCGCTGCATTCGATACAAAATATAAGCAGCTGTCAATGCGAGCGACTCGATAATAATGAAAGGGATCTCCAGTGATCTTCCTTCTCCTGCGAACCAAACCATGAACGCGATTTCCCCAATGATAAGCACTCCCAGTAAGATCAAAGCAAAAATGCATGCCTTCCTTATCCGATCATATGAAAGCCCAATTTCATCTCTGCGAAACTTGCGCTGTTCCTTGGGTAAACGCAGCCCCCCATTAACCATAAAAAAAAGTGGCAAGAATACGAATACATAAGGCAATGCAATGTAAAAGGCATACATTCCCCGATTCCCAATAAACCCGCCAGCAACGTGCAGGATGATGATTGCAACGATTAAGATCAAACTGTTTCTTCTAAATTTGATGATGTCTTTCTCATCAACAGCAATATCATAATAACTGCCACGATAAACGGCTATCTTTTTCTCACGTCCACGCTCATCATTTTTTATGATTGTTTCATAATCATCTGCATATCTCTTCATACCTAACCACCTCGTCTTTGGATATTTATCCAACCTATAATCTGACCTTCAAGAATAGCCCATCATTGGCAGTGATTTTTTTTATTGGACTGCACATTTAGTTTTACTATAAGGGAAGATTGACACATTTTCTGAATAATCATGCTCTTCTTTTACATTACCTGATCCTCTGTAAGTAAATACAATACAATTTCTTGTGTCATATTCCCTTGACTGAACAGGAAATCAAACCAGCGATCTTAAGGGCAGCCATCCTCCGCTCCGTAATTCACTAAAAAATCAAAAAAATCTCTTTCTGTTATTATTTCTCCCTCAAAACAACTGTCTGCTGAAATCACCAGCACCCCTGGCATTGAAAACAAGGGAATGGATGGTAAATCACGAAGATACAGTCGTTCTGCGTGGTGAACAGCTTCCTTATATTCAGATGGTAAAGCAAGCGCAGCATTGCTGCATGCTTGATCGTAGTTCTCATCCGATAAACCAGCGATATTTGTCCCGATCCAATTAATCTCAGCATCAGGAATTTTGGACGTTTCATAATATCGGCAATCCAGTTCAGGTGACTCTTGCCATGAGATCAATGCTAAATCAAAACGCCTGCCAAAGAGGTGTCCATCCGGTCCTGATTCGTAAAGTTCGCTGGCTGGCATGGTGATCACATTGACACCAATCCCACATTCTCCCAAAGATTGCTTAATGACGGCTGCCAGGTCCTGATGCAGCCCGGATTGGCTGATCAATAAATTTAATGAAAGTTCTGTTCCTACCGGTACAGATGTCACGTTCGCAGCGATGCGCGGAGTCCCAGCATTCCCATCATGGTCCTGCCATCCAACCTGCTCAAGCATCTCCCCACCCAGCTGGGGATCAAAGATCATCTGCTCGTCAGGACTGAGTTGTGACAAGTTGGGCGGAAGAAAGCTGGGCCACAGTTCACCCAGACCCTTTGTGGTCGAAGCCAGCATCGACTCACGGTCCAGACAAGCTGCAAAAGCCTGCCGTGTGATTGGATCACCAAGAAGACCTGCTTGTTCATTTTCATAGCCTTGCGATGACGCAGGTTGAACTCCGAATACAAGCTGTACCCAGTCATATCGCATCATTGCATGCACATTATACTTCTCATCCTCTTGGATCTCTGCCAATAGATCCCTGTCATTCTCCAGACTAAATGTACTGTCCAGCAGGTCACATTGTCCTGACCTTATGGCTTCCCACGCTTCTTGCACACCACCCTCAACCAGTTGGATTACGACAGTATCCAAAAAAGGCAGTCCTTCTTTGGCCAGGTAATAATGCGGGTTGGGTTCAAAACGCATCTTCATTTCTTCCCAGGAAGTGAGTAAAAATGGTCCATAACTGAGGGGAGAAGTCGTCAAACGTTCGTCTTCAAGCAGCTCAGACCTGGACCAGGGACTGATAATTAAATGAGAGGGCAGTGGATTCCAAAAGAAGTCTTCCAGCTGTGTGGTTGAAAAACCAGGTCGCCCGACCCACTGGATTGTTTGTGCATCCAGGGCAGCATAGTCTTGTGTCCGGTCAGCTGCCCACCTGGACACCGACGCTTCTGGAACATCAGCCAGCCTGTAGCTGAAAACGGAATCCTTCGCTGAAACCGGTATGCCATCTGACCAAACCAGGTCCTCCCTGAGTTTGAATTCCACCACCATCTGGTCCATTTGCAACAAACTCTCACCATCCCAGGTAATAGCACAATCCGAGTGACGGCAGCCGCTCGAACGAACCAGCACGCCAGGTTTCAATATTGCCAATGACCCATGAGCATCCACCACAACCTGACCTTCAAAGACTGTAATGGGTTCTAACCGAAGATCACCATCAGCTTGTGTGGGAACTTTCTCAAGGATAGCCGGCTGTAACTCACCATTGACCGTTTTAAATGGGTTGTCCTGGATCAATGCCAGGATATTGGTTTTAGTGGCATTGATCACGCCATCATAAGGGAACAGACTGTCGGGGAATTTATTTGTGCAGATGGTCAGCGTATCAGGCAGATTCGGGGTTGGAGTAGGCGAAGATGTCACCAAACCCTCAGTTGCTTCCACCTGTCTGGTCTCTGTCGGGTTTTGCTCCGTTATTGGCGCGCCGCAAGCCGTTAGGATTATGGCGGAAATAAAAAATAACAGGGATAAACACTTCATTCTTTGATCCATTCAAAAAGCCCAAACCCATCAGCTATTCTTTGCTGAGATTATCCGTTTCGATTGGTGCTTCATCATCAAAACGCAAGCGCAGATAGGACTCATATCTTTCTGATGCAATCTTTCCTGAAGCGACCGCTTCACGAACAGCACAACCCGGTTCATGTGTGTGGGTGCAGTCGTTAAATTTGCATCCTGAGACAAGCTCTCGCATTTCAACAAAGTAGCCATCCAGTTCTTCTGGTTCAGTATCCCACAAAGCCAGTGAGCGGATACCTGGGGTATCTGCTACATACCCCCCCATATCTAATGCGAACAATTCCCTCACCTGTGTGGTATGTCGTCCTTTCGAAGTGGCCTCACTGACAGCCCTCACATGCAATCCGAGACCGGGTTGGACAAGATTTAATAAACTGGATTTTCCCGTCCCAGAAGGACCGACAAAAGCCGAAATCTTGCCCTTTAATCGAGTACGTAAAAGGTCAACGCCTTGCCCCGATTTCGCAGAAGTATAAATGACAGGATATCCTAATCGTTCATACATGTTAAATAGCCTATCCGCCTCATCTTCTGTCACAAGGTCAACTTTATTTGCAATGATCACCGCATGAATATTTTCTTTTTCAGCGATCACCAGGAAGCGATCCAGCATCCGTAAATGAGGTTCAGGCTCAGCACAGGCAAATACGGTCACAATTTGGTCGGGATTGGCCAACAGGATCTGGCGGAATTCACGCTTGATCCCGCTTCGGATGCGGGAGATCACATTGGTGCGTTCATGGATTGACTCAATCATCCCGGTGCCATCTGCATGAGGAGTTATCCTCACCCGATCCCCGATGGCCGCAATATCCCCTTCTGTTTCATCATGCTTCAAACGCCCGCGTAACCGACAAAAGAATTCCCCCGCATCTGTTTTAACCGTCAGGAAACCAGATTGTGTACGGATCACCAAACCTTCCAGCGTATCAATCAAATGACCTCACTCCTATGGCTGATCAGTGGCATCTTCGCCACCAATCGGTGTACTGGTCGGGATGGGCGTATTCGTTGGGATAGGTGTATTCGTCGGGATGGGTGTCGGTGAAGCGACAACATATGGATACGCTTCCCAGGGCAGTGTGATCCCATAATCGACATAATCAGAAAAATACAGCGAAACAACCCTGCGGAACACTGGCGCAGCCATTTCAGAGCCTTCACCTGCGTTTTCAAGGATCACAACCACGGAAATATCCGGTCGATTTTCATCCCTCTCTTGCGTATAACCAGCAAACCATGCATGGGAATCCCCAAATGGATTCTGTGCTGTACCTGTTTTCCCATAAATATCATATCGCAGTGTCGCCAGTTGGAGATGAGCCGTCCCACGTCCATTCCGAATAACTTCTCTCATGGCATCCTGAATAATAGTCAAATTCTCATCTGAAACAGGCAGAGTCCCCATCGTTTCAGGCTCAAAGGTATATGAAGGTGATCCACTCTCAGGCGCGATTTGTTCGATAACAGCTGGACGATAGAGCGTGCCGCCATTTCCAATGGCTGCGATGAAACTGGCAACCTGCAGGGGCGTCACAGTCATCTCCCCCTGACCAATAGCCAGCTGCGTGTTCAATTCACAGCTGTTAACCTGTTCCGGGATATTCCCTGCTTGCTCAGGGATTTCGATGCCTGTGAGCTGTCCAAGCCCAAAAGCACGCGCCATGTCTGCAATCGCATTGGTATTCCCTTCCAGGAATAATTGCTCACCGATAGTAAAAAACCAGGGATTACAGGAACGCATCAGGCCCTCCGGCAGCGTCAGATCACCGCTGGGTGGCTTTTCCTTTTCATACGTCCAATCAAAGAGTTCATTTCCACATACTTCAACGGAATGACCACAATAAATTTCTGATTCTTTCGTAAAGGAACCCGTCTCCAAAGCTGCTGACATAGTAATGATCTTGAAGACCGATCCTAATGGATACTGACCGCTGGCTGCCCGATTAAAGACGGGGTCATCATTCTGAAAATAAGGGTTATCAGCATAAACAAAGTTTTGATTATTTATATCAAAAAGGTTTGGATCAAATTGTGGGTTGGATACCATTGAGAGCACCCGCCCGGTATCCATTTCTATGACCACAATCGCTCCGCGAAAATCACCCAGGGACTGCTGTAATAAGTATTGCAAATCCGGGTCAATGGTCATGGTGATAGATTGACCAGGGGATGCTGGTTTTTCACCCAGCTTGTTGATGATCTGACCGGTTGAATCCTTTAGATATAAGGATGCACCCCGTTCCCCTGACAGCACATCCTCATAGGCATATTCAATGCCAGTGCTGCCAAAACGCTCATTGATGGCATAGCCCTGGCGGAGATATTCATTTTGGTTTTCTTCAGAAATATACGTCAGGTGACCGACGGATTGGGGGGCAAGCCCACCCTCATAATAAAAACGAGAAGAATAATAATTCAGAAACACACCGCTGAGTGCACTCAGCGCACTCAGGTTTTGTTCAACCTCAGATTGCGGAACTTCACCCAGGGAAATATAATCTCCCGGATACGCATTATCTACCATTTCGATGATCTCATCCACCTGGTAGATGGTCAAGCGAGCCATTGTCGTATAAAACAGGCTCATTAAGTTTTCATCCAGCCCGCCTGGTGTGAAGCCAATCGCAACAGCATCTTCTTGAGCTGCGATCGGTGATCCATCCTTCGCAAAAATATCACCACGCGAGGTCGGCTGGCGAACGATCTCGAGTACATTACCGCCCTGCAGTTCAGGCATGATCATCGCAGGTTCCCATCGCAGCCGCCAATCCCCCGCTTCTTTTAGCATGACCAATTCTATCTGGCGTGTCAGCGTTCCAAACAAATTGGTATTGTAATTCACCTGTAGCGTCGCCTCAGCAGCATCAGGATTGGTCACATTCCTGAGCACCTCATATTCAATACCAGTTTCATATTGCAGTGTCAGGGCAACAGCCGTATCAAGATACTTTTTTGTGAAAGATTCTTCTGTGATTTCTCCGCGTGTTTCCGCCGTCAGGAGAGCATACATAGCTAAATAATTTTCATCCTGCCATGCCCCCATAAATGCATCGATCATGGAATCAACATCTGGAGCAGGCGTTATATAGACCTGTGGATTGGGAAGTGTTGCCATTGCCGGCACTTCAGTCTGGATCGTCGTAGGCTGTGACCTGCAGGCTGTCAGTATAAACAACAACGCCAGCATGATCAGGCTTGCTTTTTTCATTGGGAATCTCCAACATCATGGGGGAACCCATGCATCTTTTTGATTTGCATTACCGATTGATTATACTGGGTCATTCCTCAGAAGTGGGAGTTGGTGTTGGGGCTGGTGTTTCTGTTATATAAGGTTCCACCTCCCAGGGCATTACGCCGCCGGGATCATCCATATCCGAAAAATACAATGAAACCGCCCGTCGAAAAACTGGTGCGGCCATCACAGAACCCTCCCCCCCATTCTCAACAATCACTACAACAGCAATATCCGGTCGGTCGGGATCATTTTGGCGTGTATACCCGGCAAACCAGGCATGAGCACTCCCAGAAGGTGTTTGCGCAGTTCCTGTTTTCCCCGAAACAGGAACATCGAGTCCCTGCATCGCCCAATAGCCGGTGCCACGCGGCTCTTCAATTACCATACGCAGTGCCTCCTGCACAGTTGCGAGGTTTTCAGGCGAAAGGGGGAGTGTCCCTGTTGGCTCAGGAGAGAAAGCGTAGGTCGTCTCTCCAGAAGCAGATTTTATGCTTTCAACCAAAGACGGCTGATAGATGGTGCCGTCATTCGCTATAGCAGCATAATAAGCTGTGACTTGCAAAGGTGTGACCAGGATCTCACCCTGTCCAATTGCCATTTGCGCATTGTTCACACATGTACCAGCAGTATCTGGGATATGACCTGAAGCTTCAGGGATTTCAATGCCTGTTTCCGCACCCAAACCAAAACCATATGCCATATCCGATAAGGCGTCTTCCTGTCCTTCTATAAAAAGATTTTCACCAATCCGGTAAAACCAGGGGTTGCATGAGCACATTAATCCTTCTGGCAGGGTCAGCTCACCGCTGGACGCTGTACCGTGAGTATAGGTCCAATCATACAGAGTTACACTATCGCACACCCATAACGAATGTCCACAATTGAAGCTCGATGTAGCCCGGTAAAGACCTGTTTCTAACGCTGTGGACATTGTAATGGGCTTAAAGACTGAGCCCAAGGGATATTGCCCCTGGGTAGCCCGGTTGATTAGAGGTTTATTCTCATCAGTAAAATATGAATCCAACAAACTGCGGTCAGTTTCATTCAGGTCAAAGGCATTAGGGTCAAAATCCGGGTTAGATACCAACGCTAAAACCCGCCCTGTATCCACCTCCATCACGACCACAGCAGCACGCAGGTCGCCCAGTGAAGCTTGCAGACGCATTTGTAAGGGTTTATTGATGGTGGTAAAGAGCGACTGTCCAGGTACCGGATCACTGGCAGTCAACAATGTTTGAATTTTTCCGTCCTGGTCCACCACATACAATGCACCGCCCCGTGTGCCTGATAGTTCCTCTTCAAAAACTGCTTCTAATCCAGCAGCACCAACCCTTTCATCCTTACTGTAGCCCTGCTCCAGGTAAATATCCAGATCCTCTTCGGGGATATAAAGCATATATCCTACAGCATGTGGGGCAACTCCCCCATCAACATAAAAACGGGAACGGAATTCACCGATGCGAACACCCTGGAGATTGCGCAATGTGTCCATATAAGGCGTCACATCAGGTTTTGAAAGCGTAACCACCGGCAGATACCAATCTGCAGGGGTCGATTCGACCAATGCCTGCAGCCCTTCCGGCTCATAAACACTAAGCTCAGCCAATGTAGCGTAGACCAGCTCTGCTTGCTGAGGAAGAATTTCTCCCGGCACAATTCCCAGGGCAATGGCATCCTCATAGGCAGCCAGAGGCTCTCCGTTCTGGGCGAAAATTCGCCCACGCGAAGGTGCTTGATGTACAAAAAATAATTCGCTGCCATCCTTCAACTCCGGTAATATCAATCCTCGTTTCCATTGAATCCGCCAGTTTCCAAATTCAAAGGTCAGACTCGCAATGTAGCTGCGGGTCATGTCGCCAATAAGATGCGTTGTGAAATCAACACCGAACGCGACTTCGGCATGATTTCTTTCAGCCATCGTCGAAAGTACCTGGAATTCAAGAGCTTCCAGGGTCAGATGGTTAGCGGCTTTCTGATATTCATTTTCAAAAGATTCCAAACTTATCGCATCCTGGCTCAAGGTAGAAATTAAACCATACATTTCAGCATAATCCCGGTCCTGCCAGGCGATGAGATAATTGGTCATTACCGTTTGTGCTGCTGCTGCCGCAGAGATATCGCCGGAACCTGTTGTTAAAGAGGAACTGATTTTAGGTTCAAAGGCACAGGCGCTGAGCATACCAATCAATATAAGGACTAGAAATCCTTTAACTAACCGAAAACGCTGACCAAGAACCACTTAAAACCCCTTAACCTGTCCCATAATTTGCTTAAATATTGGGCATTTGTAATCTAAATACGCCTGACAGCGATCGGGCAGTTCGGCAGGGATATCCATGCCAAATTTGCTCAACCCAACAGCCAGGTGACACAACGGCAGCCCCATCACCGAAGCAAAACAACCCTTTAAATCGTTGACGGGATGAAATCCGTTATGCTGGATGGCATATGCTCCAGCCTTGTCCATGGGGTCTCCAGTATTGATATAGGATTTAATTTCTAAATCTGAATAGGATCGCATGGGGACATCCGTACAGCAGACCGCACGAAAATCTTGACTGGAATCGGAATCCAATAAGGCGATACCAGTGTAAACCTGATGTGTCCGGCTGCGTAACTGCACTAACATCCTCCAGGCATCGTTTTGATCAACAGGCTTCCCCAACAGCTCATAACCATCCGCCACAATCGTATCTGCGCCAATTACTAAGCCATGATGGGATTCAGCAACAACAGCTGCTTTTTCAGAGGCTAATCGGCGCACATAATCTTTGGGTACCTCTTCCGACCAACGATGCTCCGCAATATCCGCCGGCACGATAGTAAAAGGCCACCCAATAAGAGATAACAACTCCTTTCGCCGGGGAGAGTTAGAAGCCAGAATGAGATTTTTCATGCATGAGATTCTAACACATCCTGGTTTCTGGAACTAATAACGTCGTCCAGGTGCATGTTTTAAAACGCCAAATCAGCATAGAATCCTCCTCATGGATTCGGGTACATCAGACAATTCGTTTTTTCATGAGACTGAAATGGGGCTCATATTTAATTGAAGACCTATGAGTGATAATAAAAGGGAATTAAGAATCCCTTAGTGCATGTACAGCTTTGGCAATTTCAGCCAGGTGTTCCGGGTTGGTGCCGCAGCACCCTCCCACAATTTGAGCTCCCGCATCGATCCATTGCGGCACCCAGTCAATCATCTCCTCAGGTGAAATTGTATAGCAGGGGTTTCCATCGTCATCGATCTCAGGCAGTCCTGCATTGGGCTTGAACCAAATAGGCTTTTCCGTCACCTGGCGCAATCTTTTTAATGCTTCCAGATTTTCCACCAGGCTGCGGCCGCAATTGATCCCGAGGAGATCTACATCCAGAACGCCAATTTTCGCAGCGACATCCTCCGGACTGACGCCCATCATGGTACGCGTTCCACGATCAAAACTAAAGGAACATACTAAGGGTATGTCCTGATCCACCGATCTCACCCCTTCAACAGCGGCAATCGCTTCATTTAGATCAAACATCGTCTCAATAACGATCACATCCACTCCCCCCTCACTCATCAACTTAGCCTGCGCAGCAAATTCGGCTTCAGCTTCTGCAGCAGTTAACGCGCCCAACGGTGCCAGCATTTGTCCTGTTGGTCCAATGGACCCGCCGACCAGGACATCACTTCCCCTCACCACCTCTCTTGTAATTTCTATAGCCCTCTGATTTACGGTAACAAACTCATCCACAAGATTTGAGTCTTTAAGGCGAATTCGCGTTCCACCAAATGTGCAGGTCAACAAGATATCTGCTCCTGAGTTCATAAAACCCTGCGCTAAAGTTCGGATGGCTTCAGGATTTTCCAATACCCACACTTCCCCAGCGGCGCCTAATGGCAATCCCATACGCTGTAAATTTGTTCCGGTAGCACCATCTGAAATCAGAACCTCACCTGCAGTTAATTTTTTAAAAAATCTGTATGTCATTGATCACTCCATGTTCAAAATAAGCCCCTCAAACAAAAGGAACTGATTTCATCAGGGTCACTGGATGGTTAAGCTGTCTTCCGTTTGACCTGAAAGTGGTCAAAATCGCGTGCTACATGAACATTGGCGAAGATGTCCCTGGCTTCATTCAGCACATCGCGTTCTCGGTAGCGCCGTGAAAGATGGGTCAGAAAGAGTTCACCTACCTGACCATTTACTGCCAGTGTCGCTGCTTGTGCTGCGGTAAGATGATCAAAGCGTTCAGCCAAATCTTCTTCTGATTGTGTATAGGTCGCTTCAATCACCATCGCATCTGCACCCTGGACATACGGTAACAATTTGGCAGCATTGCCAGTGTCACCGATGACGATAAGCGAGATGCCCTCACGTTCTTCTCCTAATACCTCATCTGGAGAAATTGATCTACCGTCCGGCAGCTTTACCCTTTGTCCTTTCACCAAATCTCGTCGCCATGGCCCGGGCGGGATGCCCAAAGCCTCAGCTTTTTCCGCCAGGAATGGTCGTCGACTGTGTTCTTCAAACTTGAAACCCAACGAACTTGACCCGCGATGTTCGACCGGAAAAGCCGTAATTGAAAAGCGGTCTGTTTCGTAAAAGACACCTGGACCAATCTCACGCAAAATTACAGGAGGTTTCCCACGGAAGCTGCGCAAGACAACGCCAAAAACCAGGTCGTGAACCCTGTCTAGGGTATGGCGTGTGCCAAAAATCTCAATCTCTTCCATCACACCCCATCTTAAAAATGTTGACACCAGGCCGCCCAAGCCAAGAATATGATCCAGATGACCGTGTGTTAGCAAGATTTGGTTGAGACGTTTAAACCCCACGCCAGCACGAAGTATCTGTCGCTGCGTACCTTCACCACAATCGACAAGAAACCGAAACTCTTCATGTTGAACTAATAATGAAGACAGGCCTCGATGCACTGATGGCGCTGAGGCCGATGTTCCTAAAAAGACAATATCAAACAACTTTAGGTCAATTCCTAACTATGCTTCTTTTCCAAAACCGGAGATTAATCGCATTAATCCCAGGATGCCCAACCCCACCTGGATACCCTCACCAGGGGATAACTTTGGCTGCTTTTCATCGTATTCAGCCCGTTTTACCAATAAATAAGCGGAAGCCGCACCAGCAACTGCACCGATGATGGCTCCTAGAATGAGAGTTTTTGTTTTCCATTGGTTTTTCATCGAATTCATCCTTTTCAAGTGATGTGTTATTGATAGATAAAAGAAAATGGATTGTACCATCCATACGTTAACAGGACATACCTGGTCACCTGTTAGAACCTATCGCCTTGAACGCCCAAGAAGTGATGTGAAGAAAGCATTCATGCTTGCCAGGCGGCTCTGAATCACAATCAATGGGCTGGCGATGCGCTTTGACCAAAACTGGACATTCTCAGCAATTAATGCGGCATAATGCTGACCAATACTCGAATACTGTGGAAGCGTTTTCAAAATTTTCGCAACCAGGACGATCAACCCAACCAAGAACAAGGTCACAATAACCGCAAGGAATAACAGGGGCAGTATCATCCAGATCAAAGAGGCATCCTCCCCATGAGAAACGTCCACACCGGTGTCAATACCTGCAGCAGGTAAGATCATAATCACAGCTGCAGCCAGAATCAGCATGCTCCCCACCACTACAGGGATCCGGATCTGCCAAATTCTTTGACGTCGATGGCGTAGATAACTCGCATGCTTAATAGGTTCAGGTTTCATATTTGATATTTTAGTTTCCATACCATTGATTTTAACATGAGTTTCCTGATTAACCAAACGAGACCAGTGATATCGCAGAACAACTCTGAGTTCATTGTGATTGCTCGACGCGAGAAGAATATCAAATTAAACCATGTGAGGATCTGAACACGTATAAATCCCAAACACTCATAACTTACATATCCTTCATTAATTCTGATTTTGTCGTATAATTATTACCAGAACATAAGTCTAAAGACTTATAAGAAAAGTAAAAAGTTGTTTATCTGCCGCCGGAGAAGTTCTGGCTGCGATCAAAATATCAAAAAAGAACCGTACGGATTTTTCGCCAGCACCCTGCTTGGCATTGTATGATATTGATGACATCAATCGATAACTGAGAAAATTAGCGATATTTGTTTCATCTCAAGAGTCATCAAAAAAAGAGTTACGTATCTGTATTTGGATAGATATGATCAAAAAACTTACCCGGGTCAAAATTCAGACCATGTGGTTATCAATACTGGTATAGATCACACCTAACACGATTCACTACCCTTTACAGACACACATCCATAAAGGACCTTTACTGATACGATGGCCGTAGCCACACCGGTAGCGCTGCGGCTATCTTTTATTTAAGAGAGATGCGATGGAACGGGTCATTACTGCCATAGAAACTCAAAAAAGAAACAAACAACGAGTCAGTATTTACCTGGATGGAGAATTTGCCTTCGGTCTTTCAAGATTTGTCGCAGGTTGGCTGGAACCCGGTCGAAAGTTGACCGAGCCGGATATCCGAAAACTGCAAGAGGAAGACACTTATGAAGTGGCTTTCCAGAAAGCAATGCAATTCATCAACCACCGCCCCCGGTCTGTCGAGGAAACTCGACGCCGGCTTCTTGAAAAAGGCTTCAGCGAAGAAGTTGTCACTTTGACTACTGGCAAATTGCTTGAGAAGCATTGGTTGGATGATCTTGAGTTTGCCCGGCAATGGATTGAAAACAGGAATACATTCCGTCCCCGCAGCAATCGGCTATTAACACATGAGCTTCGCCTTAAAGGTGTGGCAGACCATACCATCAAACAAGCGCTTGAAAAATATGGCGGTGATGAAAACGAGTTAGCCTATCAAGCCGGTATCACTAAAGCCCAAAAATGCCGAAAGGAGACGAAATTAGGTTTTCGTAAGAAAGTTGGCGGGTTCTTGGGCCGTCGTGGTTTCCACTATGGCATTGTTCGACCTGTAGTGGATCGTCTTTGGGAGGAATTCTCGTCACCGGAAGGGGAGCGCTTGGACAATTCAGACAAAATGGAGTGATTTTCATGGACCCAATATTACGAACTGTTATTATCGCACTTGCTACGCTTGCAGTGGGTGTTTTGATCGGCTTATTCATTAAGCAAAGAATTGAAGAAAACAAACGCAAAGCACAAAACTTAAAAGCAGACTACATTCTCCGGGAAGCCAATGAACAAGCGCGCGAGATTGAACTGGAAGCTAAAGATCAAGCCCTCCAGATCATAAAAAAAGCTGAAAAGGAATTAAGCCACCGCCGTAATGAATTGAGTAAGGAAGATGATAGATTGCAAAAACGTCGGGAAGAATTGGATCGGCGCCTGGAAAAATACGAAGATCGTGAACAGCGACTAAATAAACGCCAATCCGGAATAGATAAACGCGCCAACGAAATTAACCACCTTCATCAAGAGATCATGGAAGAACTCCAGCATGTCTCGCAGATGACCAAAGACGAAGCCCGTGAAGTCTTATTGGCTGAGACAGAAAAGGAAGCCCGAGCGGATATGGCCCGAATCATTCGCCAGATTGAAAGTGAAGCCCGGGAGAAAGGTAACATGCGAGCTCGTGAATTGATCGCTGATGCAATTCAGCGGGTCGCCTCAGACAGGGTCGCTGAAGTGACAACATCTGTTGTCAACCTGCCCAATGAAGAAATGAAAGGGCGCATCGTCGGTCGCAACGGCCGAAATATCCGAGCATTTGAACAAACTTCGGGTGTTGATGTGATCGTTGATGACACACCTGAAGCCGTTACCGTCTCTTGTTTTAATTCCGTACGCAGGGAAATCGCCAGACGTGCCCTTTCTCGCCTTGTGATTGACGGACGCATTCACCCTGCGAATATTGAAAAAATATTAAAGGAAGAAAATGAGCAGATGGATGAGGATATTGCAGAGGCAGGTGAACAAGCCGCTTATGATGCTGGTGTGGCCGGCCTTCATGTTGAAATTCTCAAGAAATTGGGGCGATTGAAATATCGAACATCCTATGGACAAAACCAGCTTGCGCATGCGGTTGAGACAGCAAAAATCGCCAGCGTCATCGCAGTTGAATTAGGCGCAAATGTGGAAATCTCCAAAGCGGGAGCTTTATTGCACGACTTAGGGAAAGCTATGGACCACAACATAGAGGGCACTCATGCCCAAATTGGTGCTGAATTCGCTCAACGCTATGGCGTCAGCAGTAAGGTCGTGAATATCATCGCCTCACACCATCATGAGGTCGACCAGGAATCCGTAGAAGCCGTGATCGTCGAAGCAGCAGATGCTATATCAGGTGCCCGACCCGGCGCACGACGGGAAGATCTTGAGCAATACATCAAACGTTTACGGGCTCTGGAAAACATCGCAAACAACCATAAAGGTGTTGATCGCAGTTACGCTATCCAGGCAGGGCGTGAGGTTCGCATCATTGTCAGGCCTAATGAAGTGGACGATGTAGAAGCAAACCGCATGGCAAAGAGTATTGCTCAACAAATTGAAGAAACCATGCAGTACCCCGGTCAGATCCGCATTACAGTCATCCGTGAAAGTCGGGCGACGGAATACGCTAAGTAGACCCTGAAAATCAATCTCAAAAAGCTGTCCTCCAATTGGATAGCTTTTTTTATTCCTGTTATCAAATCATCCCAGAGTAAGCACACTGGGAGGTACTTGCCCGTGCACTATATCAAAAATCTAAACACACTATATCCCCTGGTGCAGCTTCTTGTAATGATCATTAATTTCGCTAGTCGCTTAAAAAAGGATTATATTCCCGTTCATGCCCCACTGTGCTCTCTGGCCCGTGCCCAGGCAGCAAGTGAGTCTCGTCGGGCAATGTCAGCACCTGTTCACGAATACTTGTAAGCAGAGTCATCCGATCGCCATCCTTGAGGTCTGTCCTTCCGATCCCCTCACGAAAGATTGCATCCCCGCAAAACAAAACACTCAGGGGTTCACAGTAAAACATGACATGCCCCGGGCTGTGACCGGGGGCATAGCGCACACTCACTGCTGGCTGCTGACCTTCATTCAAACTCAATTTCATACCTGGTTCAAAGAGAATTGACAACGGCGGCGGCTGTGAAATGGACAATCCGAACTTACCTGCACCACCTTCATTCTGATACCAGGCTAAATCGCCAGGGTGCAATCCCACCGGTAAAGGCGGATTAAAAGCATTTGCAATCATTTCCACCCCAGCGATATGATCAAAGTGTCCGTGGGTCAGCCAAACCTGACGCAGTGTCCAGCCTATCTTTTCTGCGTGCGTTAACACATTCTGGCTCTCGAAGCTGGGGTCAATCACCACTGCATCACCACTATCATTATCCCCCAGTAAATAAACGTTGTTCGGTAACGGTCCCAGTGTAAGGCAGATGAATTCAAGCTTCATCATGCTGCTCCATTGAAGGAGTTTCTTCAAATTGGTCGTTAGATTTTCTGTTCTTCTGGACAAAATAAACGCTCAACAAGAAACTTACGCCCATCACACCCAATCCTACTTGAAAAACTGAAGAAGGCTGCCAGTAATACAAAAACCCAGCTAATAAAGGCGCTGCCATGAAGGCCAGGGCAATAAGCGTTTCCACCACACCAAAAGCCAAACCAACCTCACGCTCCCGAACGATCGGTCGAACCAGTGCAATGCTCATCGCCCGGCAGAGCTTATATCCCCCCAGGAAGAAGTAACCAATGCCATACCAGATGAGGCTGGTTCCACGCCAAAGCAAAATGGAAAAGATCATCATTCCAGCCTGTCCAATCATCATCGCTGCACCTGATTGTAAATGGCCAAAGACCAGCATCAGGATCACACTCCCGAAAGCAGCCACCGATCCAAGCTGTCCAATATGGCTGAGTGAAAGCCCCCGCTGGTTCTGCAGGAAATTAGCTGCCAGGGGTTGAGGTATGGTCACTGCAAACATCACCAGGAGGATCAAGCCCAGCATAACCAAAAAAGGTTTATTCTTGAATAAATGCGCTTCCCCTTCCACAGGCGAAAGATGGGCTGCTGGCCGTTTGTCTGCAAACATGAGAATGAATGTTGAAATGGTAAAGATTGCGCCAGCCAAGTAATAAGCTGTGCGTAAATGAAAAACTTCACCTACCACACCACCAATGATCGGTCCGATGATCCCCCCAAAATTATATGCCGCTGAAGTGAAACTCACCGCTCGACCAACAGACCATTTCCCACGTGAGCCCTGTACATAAGCGTTCAGTGGAGCCATAACAGATGCAGTCAAGCCATAAAGTAATAATCCAGCAACGAAAATGCTCAGGGATGGTGCCAGAGCCATAATCCAGGCTGCAATCACTCCTGTGATCCAGCCAAATCGCATGAGGGGACGAGTGCCTACTTTATCCGCCAGGTAACCAGCTGGGATCTGGACTATTGCCATAACAAGGCCGTTAATCCCTAAAATGGTGCCAATTAAAATAGGATCTGCTCCAAACTCCTGCAGATAAAGGGGTTGAAAAATATAGAATATTCCCTCACCCAGACCCCAAGTGAGCATTGCTCCAACAACGAGCTTCAGGTCTCGAGACATATCTTCACCCGCTTTATCCGGCTAGTTTTTCGATGGAACGCACCGCACGCGGAAGGCCTGTCAGGGACTCAATACCTGAGGTCGTCATCACAACATCATCCTCTATTCTTACACCACCTTTCCCAGGCAGGTAAATTCCCGGTTCAACGGTAAAAGTCATTCCGGGTGTGAGGATCATATCATTCTCAGCAAAGATATACGGTGGCTCGTGGGCTTCCATCCCCAGCCCATGTCCGGTGCGATGGATGAAGGCATGACCGTATCCCGCATCCGTGATCACAGAACGGGCTGCTCGATCGACTATTCCCGCGTCCAGGCCAGGTTTACCGGCATCCCGTCCAGCCCGGTTTGCTTCCAGGACGATCTCACCTATGTGCAGTAATTCCTTGTCTACATCACCAAAGGCGAAGGTTCGAGTGATATCCGAGAAATATCCCTCAAATCCCGCTCCCCAATCAATCAATAATATATCTCCTGGACGTAATGGACGCTCTGTTGGTACGGCATGTGGATTGGCGCTGTTTTCACCTATCGCCACAATTGGGGAGAAAGGCATATCGGGAGTAGAACCACCCTTAAGGAGTTGAATGATCAGCTCATTGGCAATCCTCTTCTCAGTCATCCCGGCACACACATTTTTGAGGGTTGCCAGGAGTGCTTCCTGTGCTATTCGGGCGGCGATTTTCATTTTATCGATTTCATCCTTATCTTTAGCCATACGTAAACCTTCAATGACCTGTCCGCCATCCACAAATTCTATACCGGGCAATGCGGCTTTTAAGAAATTCAATTCCAAGAAGCGTAATCGGTTGGGAGCAACGCCAACCCTGCCTTGATGAAGATTCAGCCATTTGCTGGCTTGTTTAAATGCTGCTGGCCAGGTATTTGGATCATCGCCATATGTAAATACACGGAATACCTCAATCTCTCCCGATAATTTCCCCTTTTCCAGCCTTGGCAGGACCATCGCAACAGACCCTGTTTGTGTGATCAATAATAGCGTAGGACGTTCCATCAAATGAAAATTTAAGCCTGTGAGATAAGTCAAGGTTGGTCCCGGGTTAAATGCCATCCCGACCAGTCCATGTTTTTCAATTAAGCTAACCAGCTTTTGCATTCGCTCTAAATTCATCATACCTCCAAAATTTTCATTGGCGTTTATTATAACGCAAGGAGAAGGTTCGATGGTGAACTGGATATCTCCTCAATGTCTCATACCTCAAGCGCTGGGTGTAAATTTTCCACATCCCAGGGTAAATCGTCAAATTTAATCAGTATATATTGATATCCATTTGAATCGCGCCCAGAAAGATTCACCCATGCCCTGTTGCCTACCCGACATCATGTCAAAGACTGGTAAGATCGTTTGAAAGAAAGAATGGCCCCCATGAGAACAGTTCTATTAATTAGATAATTGACTCCACTGAAAAAACTCCTATTTCTGGGAAATAGCTAATCTGATGCC